>JAJFHK010000210.1 GCA_021775655.1 Filomicrobium sp.
ATGCGCGGCCACTTCAGTTTTTCCGGCCGAGTGAAATAAGATAGCTCCCGGCCAACGATCACCGTCCAGTCGGTCAGCAAGGCAACAGTGGAAAAGCCGTACTTCTCGAAAGATTTCTGGGCCAGCGTCGGCACAAAACTCCCGACCGATTTGCCGACATTGATTTTTTTGGCTCCACCTGCCAGATGCCGGCGAAGAATGGCGTCGCGCGGGTTCTGTGCCCGCAGCGAATTTCGCAGACTGGATCGTACAGGAGTTGAAGGCGTTCGCGTCATTTCCGGACCTGGTTCAAGCAGCAAATTGGCTCTCGTGGGCCATCGTTTCCACACAGCCGCCCTTATGGTTAACATTTGGTGACTGATTCGCGCCCTCGGCCCCGGAGGCCAGTATGAGCACCGTTGCACAAAAACAACTCCCGCTCCGGCCTGCCGGTCCCGCAACTGTCGACCGGCTGCTTGAATGGTACGACGCCGAGCGCCGCAACCTGCCGTGGCGCACCGCTGAAGGTGCCCGCCCCGACGCCTACCGCATCTGGCTGAGCGAAATCATGCTGCAGCAGACGACGGTGAAAGCAGTTATGCCCTACTACGGTGAATTCCTGCGCCGCTGGCCGACCGTGAAGAAGCTCAGTACAGCCGACCTGGACGATGTCCTCTCCGCTTGGGCTGGCTTAGGCTACTACGCCCGCGCCCGAAATCTCCATAAGTGCGCAGTGACGATCGCGACCGAACACAAAGGACGCTTTCCGCGTTCGGAAAAGGCGCTGCTAAAGCTTCCTGGCATCGGGCCCTACACAGCCGCTGCCATCGCTGCAATTGCTTTCGGCGAAAAGACCGCACCAGTCGACGGCAATATTGAGCGCGTTGTTGCACGGCTATTTGCCTTGCAGCTCCCACTACCCGCCGCCAAGCCAGAGATCAAACGCTTCGCCGAAACTCTGGTGCCTGAAGATCGCCCCGGCGACTTTGCGCAGGCGCTGATGGATCTTGGTGCAACCGTATGCACTCCGAAGCGACCGTCATGCCTCACCTGTCCTTTACAGCCAGATTGCCACGCTAGTGCCAGGGGCATCGCAGCCGAACTTCCGCGCAAGACAAAGAAACCCCAGCGGCCCAACCGCTTCGGTCATGCCTTCGTCGCGTTACGTGAAGACGGCGAAGTTCTCTTGCGCCGCCGCCCCGACGCTGGCTTGCTTGGTGGCATGCTGGAGGTCCCGTCCACCGAATGGCTGGCCGCAAAGCTCCCTACAGTCAAAGCGCAGCGCAAGGCCCCGATCGAGGCTGAGTGGTGGCCGGTTCCAGGCGCCGTAGTCCACACGTTTACGCACTTCCGCCTGGAGCTGTACGTCTATCTTGCCGTCGTACCCGTTGAAACCAGCCTTAATCTATGGGCCGAACCAGAACGATGCCGCTGGACCCCCCGGCGCAAACTCGACACCGCGGCTGTCCCCAGCGTCATGCGCAAGGTCATCGCGCATGCACTGAAATGGCAGGATAAGTGACGATGACTATTTCGTCAGACGCTTTGCCACGGGATCGTAGGAAATCTTCGTCGGCGAAGAATTCTCTTTGAAGTTCGCAGGCAGCCCCTCGGCATAGCCATTCGAAAGCCGCGACTTCTTGCGTCCCATTGGTGCGGAGTTCTCACGAACAACGCGGAAGCCAAGACCGTTATTGGCGAATTTTTCGCTGACACCAACACGCATTGCAAAATTGAGATGAGCCGGCCCGCTATACCAAGCACCGCCCTTGGCAACCCGGCGTGTGCAATCGCTGGCGTACGCAGGCCCTTGGCCATTGCTGCTCAAATAGCCCTTCGACCAGCAGTCGGCAGTCATTTCCCAGACGTTGCCATGTACATCATGCATGTCGTTGCCATTTGCTGGATAGCTACCGACCGCCGCCGTGCCCTTCATCCGGCGGCCCTCTTTGGCCGCAAAGTTCGCAAGGTCACCAGTCATCGGACCAGGAAGGAAGTAGGCGCCTGTGAGACCGGCCCGCGCGGCATATTCCCACTCAATCTCTGTCGGCAGGCGATAAGGAATGCCGGTCTTCATCGTCAGCCATTCGGCGTAGGCCAGCGCATCCTTGAAGCTAACGCACACAGCTGGGTTCGACGGTGCCTGCTTGAATCCGGGTTTAGTAAAGCTGACCCGTGTCTTTCCGGACTTGCACAAGGCTGCCGGCATATATCCGGTTTCCATTGTAAAGGCTTCATACTGCTCGAAGGTCACTTCGTATTTTCCGATGCCGAAATCGCGCGTAATGGCCACTTCGCTGGCCGGTGCCGATCGCCCGTTCTTCGTCGCCTTTGCATTAGGTGAACCGATCAGTGCTTTGCCCTTTTTAATCGGCACGATGATCGGGCAAGTCGGGCAGTCCTGCTTAACCCCGTCGCCCTCTTCGCCATCCTGATCGGTGATTTCGGTTTCCTCGACAACATCTGTGTCTTCCGACCCCGATCCGTCTTTCATCGAAAGTGCACCACCGCCACTGCCCTTACCGCCAGCCATTTCTGCTTCGCCCGCACCGCCATTGCCAGCGCCCATCCCACCGTCACCCTTGCGCCCGGTCTTCTTAGGCGCCGCAGTCGGCGTGTAACCGCCGTATTGAAATTCGCTGTCATCCTCGATCATGAAGAACAGTCCGAACACGCACCCAAAAATACCAAACAAGCCGAATTTGACGTACACCTTCGCTTTGTCACTCAAGCCGGCATCGACAAGCCAGGCCAAGATACCAACGACCGTGAATGCGGCAGCAACCGCAACAAGGATGAACGTATTCTGATCGAGCATTTTTGGAGTTCCCCTGCCGCACACACACAACTCCGCGCGTGCAATCCCAAATTTGAAGACTTGGAGGAGTTTTACCGTCAGCCCGTGACCATCAGCTTAAGTCTTAATGAGCATCTTTTTTCAAAATGTCCCTGAACGAGACTCTTTGAGGCTGTGGAGAGGCAATCAGGCAATATAGTCGCAGCCGCTCAAAAGCCCCAATTTACAGTTGTTTCCAACACCATGGTAGCAGTCCCATTTTCTTGACACCCCCCAGGCCCGACTTTATGGTCCGCCCCGTTACAAACCCAGCCGATTTCACGCCTGAATCTGCTTTTGAGGCCTCACCCGATGTCACCTGCAGAAAAGGGCTCAGACCGAAACGACGGCCAGCTTAGCCCTGAGGATCGGGCCGAATTCAAGCGGCGATCCGCTGAACTCGGCCGCAGGCTTGATGAGGCTCGTCCAGGTTCAGAACTGTCGAAATCCGGAAAGAGTTCGAAAAACAGCGATAGCAACGAGCTTATGGGCCGCGCGTTGCGCCTGTCGACAGAGCTGATTGGCGGGATTGTCGTTGGAGCCGGGATTGGGTGGTGGCTCGATACCTACCTGATGCCATCGGTCTTTGGCGTCAAAACCTGGCCGCTGATGTTCATCGTGTTCTTCCTGCTTGGCTCAGCCGCGGGAATGTTGAATGTGGTGCGCAGCGGCATGAAAATGAAGACCGGCCCAAGCGCCCCCTCAAAGGGCCCCGCTGTGCCGGGCGATGAAGACGACGTCAAATAAGGGGGAGCACCGTGGCAGCAGACGGTCATGGGCACAGTCCAATCGAGCAGTTCGAAATCAAGGAACTGCTGCCGATCAACATCTTTGGTATAGATGCGTCGCTGACGAACTCGGGCGCCTACATGCTTGTCGCGCTGGGATTGATCTTCGGGTTTCTGTATTTCTCGACCGGCGGCCGGTCGCTTGTCCCAACCCGGCTCCAATCGATATCCGAGCTGATCTACGAATTCGTTGCCAACACCGTCCGCGAGAATGTCGGCAACCAGGGGATGCAGTTTTTCCCGCTGGTCTTTTCGCTGTTTATCTTCGTCCTCGTCCTCAACCTGCTTGGCATGATCCCGATCCCGGGCATAACCTTCACCGTTACCAGCCATATCGCAATTACAGCTTCACTGGCGATCTTGGTCATATCAATCGTGGTACTTTACGGCCTCTATAAGCATGGGCTCGGCTTCTTTAAGATCTTCGTGCCATCGGGCGTGCCCTTAGCGCTCTATCCGCTTCTGATCCCGATCGAAATCATTTCGTTTATTTCGCGGCCAATCAGCTTATCGGTCCGTCTCTTCGCAAACATGCTGGCCGGGCATATCGCTCTGAAGATTTTCGCGGGTTTCATCGGCGTGCTTCTTGGCGCTGGCGTTTGGGCCATCCTCGCACCGCTGCCGCTCTTACTGACTGTCGCCCTGACCGCACTCGAAGTCCTGGTGGCCGTGCTTCAAGCCTACGTGTTCGCTGTTCTAACCTGCATCTACCTGTCAGACGCGGTGCACGGCTCACACTAGGTCGCCGATCGGAAACATCTCAACGCCAAAATCCACGAAACCGAACAACAACTCAAACCAATCGAACTTAACGAAGGAGAACGTCATGGATCCAGCAGCAGCAAAATATATCGGCGCAGGTCTCGCCGCGATCGGCACCGGAGCCGCCGGCATCGGCCTCGGCACGCTGTTCGGCCACTTCCTCGCAGGCGCTCTGCGCAACCCATCCGCCGCAGACGGCCAGCGCGGCACGCTGCTGCTCGGCTTCGCACTAACAGAAGCTCTCGGCATCTTCGCCCTTCTGATCGCGCTGCTGTTGCTGTTCGCCGTCTAAGAAATACAAGACGACCAATCAACTTGACGGCGAGGCGGACTGCTCACTGCATGCCCGCCTTGCCGCCAAGCATGAACGTAGGAAGTGTTGGCTAACAGTGGCCAATTCGCAGAATCGTCGCGAATCGCGACAATCGATACCAGCGAGCCCGATTCCGAGCCATGGCAGAAAAATCCCCAGACACCACTGGCGCTGACGCCGGACACGATATAGCCCCGCAGGATGCCCACCCGACAGCCGCGGCAGGCTCTCACGACGTGCAAACGTCCACGGCCGAGCACGGCGATACCCCCGGCGGTTCCTTTACGCCATTCAACTCCGAGACATTTGCACCACAACTTGTCTGGCTCGTGCTGACGTTCACAGTTCTGTACGTGCTGATGTCGCGCCTCGTTCTCCCCCGTATTGGCGAGATCATTGACGAGCGGCGCGAGCGTATCCAACGCGACCTCGACACCGCAGAGCGGCTCAAGGCAGATACCGACAAGGCGATTGCAAACTACGAAAAGGCATTCGCCGATGCCCGCGGCAATGCCGGCTCTATTGCCCGCGAAACCCGCGAAAAACTCGATGCGAAGGTCGCCCAGCGCCAGGCTGCTGCTGATGCCGACAACGCCGCCAATATTGCGGCCGCTGAAAAGAGCATCCAGGAAACACGCTCCAAGGCGCTTGCCAACGTCGACAACATCGCCACCGACGTCGCTGGCGCGGTAATCAAGCAACTTATTGATACCGACGTCTCCGCATCCGACATCCGCGCCGCGCTGCCGAACCGGGCTAGTTGAGGAACTGAACAATGCAGGAAATCATCAATAACCCGGAATACTGGGTGCTCCTCTCATTCCTCATCTTTGTCGGACTTCTAGTGTACATGGGCGTTCCAGCCCTGCTGGGCAAAAGCCTCGACGACCGTGCCGAACGCATCCGCCACGAACTCGATGAAGCCCGCCGCCTTCGCGAAGAAGCCCAAGCGCTACTAACTGAGTATCAAAAGAAAGCGCGTGAAGCCGAGGACGAAGCAAAGAGCATCATCGATCAGGCTCGCAAGGATGCAGAGGCACTCGAAAAAGAAACCGAGGCCAAGCTCGCCGAGACCGTAGAGCGACGCAAGAAACTTGCAGAAGAAAAAATCTCCCGCGCCGAAGCCCAGGCCGTTAGCGACGTAAAGGCTTCAGCTGTAGACGCAGCGGTCGCAGCCGCAGAGAAGATCGTTGCCGACAAGGTCAAGGCCGGTGCCGGCAAGAGCCTTATCGATGCAGGCATCAAATCGCTGGGCAGCCGATTGAATTAACACGCCGCGTGAACCGCGCATAAGCTTTCCAAACCACGACAAAAGAAGGCGGGTGCCCACGAGGCCCCGCCTTTTCCTATGTTTGGCAATCGAATTAGTCGGGAAACGTCACCGACCAGAAATATCGATGGTGCCGGCTACCCGGCCCCAGGGACCTTCCGGTCAAAGGCAACATGCATCTTGTACTCACCGGGCCGCGCGCCTTGCGCCACGTCAAACGTGATCGTGCGGACAGCCGAGAAGTAGCTGATCGGGTTGTCGACGTTGAGATCGACCGCGACCTGCATGACGTCGGTCGCTACACGCTCGCGCTTGGTATCGGTCACATAGACATTGATCGGGAAAGTAGTCTGACCGGATTGACCACGTGGCCCCAACAGCACGCGGCCCGAGAACCCGTACTTCACCGTGACTCGGCCAGGTTCGACGATGCACTCACGCGCAGTCTTAGTAATCTCGCCGCGATGCTTGATGGCGAGCCCGTCACCGATACGACCGTCTTCATAGATTGTGACGTTACCTTCGCGGATCTCCGGTACGAATTGCGGGCATCCATGCGCAATGGCCCCGGTCGAAAGCGAACCCGCACCGCCATTGACGTCAGCCTTGGCCGCAGACAGCAGTTGTTCTTCTGTGATCGAGTCGACCTTTGCCGAACTCGATCCACCGCCAAGTATCGACGAACCGAAACCGGAGGTCAGTGATTGCATGCCGCAACCGCCAATTCCAAGCGAGGCGACGACAACCAGTCCTGCAAGCGCATTTCGCCTACGCAACCGTGAAGCTGTCACCTTTGGAACTGGTGATTCGGGCACTTTGCATTGCATGATGCCGATGAAGTCCTCATAGTTTCCTAGCCGCACCAACGACTTGTCCGTCCGCCGAAAAGTCCCGGCACCGTATTGAGTTATCTTAGCCCGAATCAACCTTTAGCACCCCCAAGTGCAGGCAGCAAAGCGCCGGAAACGGCAAAACAGCCCTGTATTCTCGAACAACGAGGCACACAGAGATGTCGGAAAGCGCAGAAACGGTTAAAGCGCTTCATGCCAAATCTCCGCAGCTCAAGATCCTTCTGGCCGCACCACGCGGCTTCTGCGCCGGTGTCGACCGCGCAATTAAGATCGTAGAGCTGGCACTGGAGAAGTTCGGCGCGCCGGTCTACGTCCGACATGAGATCGTACACAACCGATTTGTCGTTGATTCTCTGCGCTCCAAAGGTGCCGTTTTTGTGGAAGAGCTCAACGAGATCCCGGATACTGACCAGCCTGTGATCTTTTCAGCACACGGGGTCGCCAAGTCCGTTCCGGAAGCTGCGAAATCGCGCAATATGTTCGTTCTGGATGCGACCTGCCCGCTGGTTTTCAAGGTCCACTTCGAAGCCGTCCGCCACCATGAAGCAGGCCGCGAAGTGATCTTGATCGGACATGCTGGCCACCCAGAAGTTGTGGGCACCATGGGCCAGCTCCCCAACGGGGCGGTCCACCTTATTGAGACGGTCGATGATGTCAGCCGGTTCAATCCGCGCAATCAAGGCAAGCTCGCATTCACCACACAAACGACTTTGTCCGTAGACGATACGGCCGCAATTGTCGCTGCACTGCAAGAACGCTTTCCGGGAATTGTGGGTCCGCACAAGGAAGACATTTGCTACGCGACGACCAACAGACAGGCCGCTGTCAAGGACATCGCGCCACGCTGCGATCTTGTGCTTGTCGTCGGCGCACCGAACTCATCCAATTCTCTTCGCCTTGTTGAGGTTGCAGAACGCGGTGGATCCCCATCGGGGCACCTCGTACAGCGTGCCGCC
The DNA here is from genome assembly GCA_021775655.1 of Filomicrobium sp. Taxonomy (GTDB): domain Bacteria; phylum Pseudomonadota; class Alphaproteobacteria; order Rhizobiales; family Hyphomicrobiaceae; genus Filomicrobium. The sequence continues at coordinate 7,756 of JAJFHK010000210.1, forward strand.
GATATACCCTGGCATCTAGTTCCTGAAAACGCCGGAACTGTCGGCATAACCGCTGGAGCCTCCGCTCCCGAAGTTCTCGTGGACGAAATTATTTCAGCCCTCGGCGAACGTTTTTCTATCGACGTCGAGTTGGTGACAACGGCGGACGAAAATGTCGCGTTCAACATTCCACGGGCATTACGCGAAGATCCGACGGCGGCATGAAAGAACCGCTATGCGCAGGCAACCATAAGCATCACAACTAACCCAAACCATATCAGTTAAGCTCCGCCATGGCCGTCTACACCGAAGTCAACGACGAAGAACTCGAACGGTTCCTAGAGCGCTATGGGATCGGCGACCTCATGTCGTTCAAAGGCATCGCCGAAGGTGTCGAGAATACCAATTACATGCTCCACACGACATCGGGATCATTCATCCTCACGCTTTACGAAAAGCGCGTTGATACGGCCGACCTCCCGTTCTTCCTTGGCCTGATGGAGCATCTTGCCGAACGAGGTGTCTCCTGTCCCCTGCCGGTTCGAGATTCCGCCGGAAATAATCTCAATGAGTTGTGTGGCCGAACGGCTGCTCTGATCACCTTCCTTGAAGGTTTCTGTATCAAACGGCCGCAGCCTACCCATTGCGCTGAACTGGGCCGCGCCCTCGCCCGCTTCCATCTCGCAGGCAACGGGTTTCCGCTGAGCCGCACCAACGCGCTCGGCCCCCCTGGCTGGCCACCGCTGTTTTCCGGGTTCGCTGATGATGCTGATCAAATCGCAGCGGGTTTGCGTGGTGAGATCGAAACCGAAATCAATTGGCTCGCAACCAGTTGGCCAACTGGTCTGCCCGAAGGGGTTATCCACGCCGACCTGTTTCCCGACAACGTATTCTTTATCAGCGACAAACTCTCCGGCGTCATCGACTTCTATTTCGCCTGCAATGACTTCCTAAGTTACGACATCGCCATTTGCATCAATGCCTGGTGCTTTGAAGACGACTATTCGTTCAATGTCACCAAGGCGCGTGCGCTGCTGAAGTCCTACAACGATGGCCGCCAGTTGACCGACGAGGAATGCGCGGCTCTACCAATCCTGGCCCGAGGCGCCGCGCTGCGATTTCTACTGACCCGCTGTTATGACTGGCTCAATACGCCAGCCGGCGCCATCGTCAAGCCGCACGACCCACTCGCATACTTGCGCCGGCTTCGATTCCATCAGCGCGTTTCCTCGATTGCCGAATACGGTTATGAGCATTCTTAGGAACACCTGACGCTCCATCGCCCGCCACCGCCGAAGTTGTCTTCTGAGGAGTCAGTTAAGCCCGCATGTCCACCACGACCGACAAGCCGCAAGTCACGATCTACACCGACGGTGCATGTTCCGGAAATCCTGGCCCAGGCGGCTGGGGTGCGATCTTGATGTCGGGTGAGCACCGCAAGGAAATGAGCGGCGGCGAAGAACTCACAACCAACAACAAGATGGAGCTTACAGCCGCAATCGAGGCCCTCGCCGCACTTAAACGAACAAGCAAAGTCGACCTCCACACCGATTCCACCTACGTCCAAAATGGTATCAAGCAGTGGATCCACGGTTGGAAGAAAAACGGCTGGCGCACAGCCGACCGTAAACCCGTGAAGAATGCCGAATTATGGCAACGACTCGATGAATTGCGCACCCAGCATGAAGTCGAGTGGCACTGGGTCAAAGGCCACGCCGGACATCCCGAAAACGAGCGCGCAGACGAGCTCGCCCGCGAAGGAATGGCACCGTTTAAGGACTAGAGCCTGTAGTTTCTCGTCAACCCGCAGCAATTCCTTCCGCCCGTTGAGCCGCACCCTCCATCCGATCCTTCTTCGTTGGCTCATACCTCAACTGCGCCCATGCCGGCCGCTGGTAGAGGAAGCGCAACGGAGTTCGGCGCAAGACCTCAAAAACAACCAATGGGCTCGCCAGCGCCATCAGCCACACAATCAGCGATGCGACGCCGGTGTCAGTCACGAATCCAGTCTTCAGAAGAAGGACCCGTGTCACCGCCATGGGAATCATAAATGAGATGTAGAGAACGATGGAATTCTTACCGCAGTAACGGATGAAATGCGCAATATCGAACTTCGCCAACAAGCTCGCTGCTGTGACGATAGCAACTGCCCCGGCACCGCCAAGCACCAACGAGACAAGCGGCAGTTGCGCGATCGACGAGAATTCTGCACCAGGACCGGGAGTGAACACGAGAATTCCATTCGCAATTGCCCATGCAAAGAAGCCCCACCATGCAATCGCAACGTTTTCTTGTGCCCACTTTGCGACCGCGAATAATTGCGGCGCCAAGAGATATCCCGCAAGGAAGAAGACGTAGTAGTGCGCCAGATATTGGTCGATCGCAGCCCAGCCGGTATGCACGGGCACGATCTGCATAATCGCTGCACCGGCAAGCAATACTGCCCCGGGCAAACGGTGCAACAGCTTTGTCATAATGAACATCAGAGGCAGTACGTAGATGAACCACACCGGCGCATAGGGATTAATTACCGCGTCGATATATTGAACTGCAAAACTTGCAACCGTCAGGCCACCCTCAGCTGCAAGCCTCAGCGGCAACTGGATCGCAACCCACAGCAAGTAGAAATACGCGAAGTGCAACAGCTTCTTGTCGAGATAGTGCAGCCACCCGCGCCCAATTGCCAGTGACAGAAATAGCCCCGACAGCAGGAAGAAGTCCGGCATGCGGAAGGGTTTCGCGTAAGCGACAACCCAATGCATGAAACCTTCGGCCGCCAGACCCCGCTCAGCGAATCCTTCCCCCACACCGAGCGTCGAATGCATCATCACCACCATGATGATGCAGATACCCTTCGCATAGTCGAACCATGCAACGTGGCCGCCGGACTTCGGCAGCCAGTGCGCACGCGCGGCATTCGGGATAGAAACTGTGTTGAATTGGGACATCAAGTTACGGGCACCGCTGGAACGTTATGTATCGGGCCGAACCGTTGCAGCCGCCGTGCCAGGGTAAGCCCCATAGCGACGTCGTGATCATTGCTTCATTGCCAAACTGCCAATGAAGGCCATTAGCGAAAAAATGATCTACTTTGCGGAAACCGGCCCCATCTGGACCGGCCTCCGCCAGTCTCAACTAGATGGTATTGCCGATCATCGAGCACATCGTTTCCGCACTCGACTTGTCATGCTCGGGTGGTGCTTCGTCGATGTTGAGGATTTTTACGACGCCATCGTCGACAAGCATCGCATAGCGTTTTGAACGCACTCCGAGTCCAAAGTCTGTCAGATCGATATCGAGACCTGTCGCCTTTGCGAATTCGGCACCGCCGTCAGCCAACAGTTCAACCTTACCGTCTGCGCCTGTATCCTTGCCCCATTGCGACATGACAAACACGTCATTCACAGCCGTGCAGCAGATGGCGTCGACGCCCTTTCCCTTGATTTCGTCAAGACGCTGCAAAAAGCCCGGCATGTGTTTTTGATGGCATGTCGGTGTATAGGCTCCAGGCACCGCGAATAGCGCAATCTTTCGACCCGAAAAAACCTCCGATGTCGTTTTTGGTTGTGGACCTTCCGGCCCCATAGTGAAGAATTTGGCTTCAGGCAGCCGGTCACCAACGCTGATGGTCATTTCATACTCCCTGGATTATTGGTCGATTGAAGTTAGACGAAAATCCACATTCGCGGGAAACTTGCCATCACCGTTCGCACAGCACCAGTAGATTCGCGATTTACCTCATCACCTTGAGCAGATCGTCATCACTCAAGCCGAAGCTTTTGTTCCGACTGGCCATTGGCGCCAACAAGAGTCAACGTGATCGATTTACCCTTGAGATCGTCAAGATCGATGGTCTTCGTCAGGTCGATAACAAAACGTGCCAGCCCAGATTTTCCAGACTCGCCAGCGTCGCGCTGCGGCATTGGAAGATAGAGACCGGAAGGTGCGGTCCCAAAAACATCTCCCTTCTCTGGTTCTGAGCCAAAATCTACATCTAGAACGACACGTGGACTTTTGCCCGACAACACCACGTCGAAAGCCGTAATCTTGGGATCTTCAGCGCGCTTTTCACCCTCTGCTCGCGGTGATTGATCAAGAGCCTGCTCAATTTGCGGTGGTAAACCTTGAGATAGGTCCTGCGGGACACCTAGATTGAGGCTCGCTTCTGCACGGATGCAGATGTCACTGCAGACGCCATACGCGACATCGAGCAATAATTCGATCGGTTTGCTGGCATCCATCGCTGTCACGATCACTGGAAGCACCACGCCATCCTTATAACCAATCGACTCTCCCGTCGCACTCAACAATCTTGTGGGAGCTGGAAAGATAACCTTGGCATCGGCAACGTTTTTTGATTTGGACCAATCGAATTGCGGAGGAATTCCGCCATCCTCGCCGGGAAACTTCCAATAGGTCTTCCAACCCGGCTGCAAGGCGATTTCAACACCGGCAATAATCGCCCGCGGTCGGCTCGCGGCCAATTCGCTGCTGCGACCTGCCAGCATCCGCACCCGCGATGCATGCCCATCTACCCAATCGCTACTTAACCCAGCCACAGGCGTCTGTGCGACAACAGATTGTCCGAGCGAACCTCCGATCAGACTGGCAGCGGCCAACGTTATGCAAACCGTCAGACGACCGACGTCCCAAATTCGATTTACGCTCAAATGCTTGTTATTTCTGCTCAATCTCGAAAGTCCTGTCACTTCGCCCCATTTGATCCTCGTCCATCGTCTAAACGGTTTTGTCCTTACCGCAAATCACGTGTCCATGACCACCACGTGACTTCCCAGATTTAGGAGTAACTTTGCCAACGTACCTCGATCCAAGTTCAACTTCCCAACAACCCCAACACAACGTTATTCTGGGACCATGAGCAAAAGACTAGAACTGGGCGGCGGCGAACCTTCCTATCTGGAAGGCCAGCTTTTGATTGCCATGCCAACCATGTCTGACCCGCGCTTTGCCCGCTCGGTAATCTACTTGTGCGCGCATTCCGAGGACGGCGCCATGGGGCTGATAATCAACCAGACCGCGAAGAATTTAACTTTCCCAGACCTGTTTGACCGATTGGAAATGTATCCAGGTGATGACGAGGGCGTATTGGATTTCGAAGACCTTCCAGAAGTTCCGATCCATGTAGGAGGTCCCGTTGAAACCGGTCGCGGATTCGTATTGCATTCGTCCGACTATTTCGTGAAGGATACGACCCTGAAAATCCGCAATGAGATTTGTCTGACCGCAACGCTGGAAATTCTGAAGGCGATCGCATCTGGCGACGGTCCTGAGCGCTCCATTCTGGCGCTTGGCTATGCCGGCTGGTCTCCAGGTCAACTCGAAAATGAAATACAGGCGAATGGCTGGCTCCACTGCCCAGCAACACCCGATATCATATTTTCAGATGGTGATACGGAACCAGACAAATACACTATGGCACTCGCTGCACTTGGCATCGATCCTTCCCATTTTGTTGCTGATGCCGGACACGCGTAGGAGCGTGGAATTCCGCTTCGGCAAACCAACCAGCAAATTCCAATCACGCTCCAACGCCTCATTGAGACGCAGTTGAGTGGTGACACCGCTGGCCTCTAGCCGCTATCGCGCTTTTTAATTGTGGGGCGAGACCCGGGCCCTTGTCCACCGCCTCCGGTCCGTTTATTGGCCTTACCCGCAAGGCGTTCCAGGCTGGCAGCAATCCCGGGGGGCAAGTGGTCAAACGGTGCTTTTCCCGGTCCATTTGGTGGGGGCAAACCTCCGTTGACTGGCTGCACACTATCATTGTTGCCACCGGCACTACCAAAACCGTTTCGGCTAGCACCATTGCGACCCGGCCCTGGCTGAGTTGGCGGCACCGAATCACCAGCAGACTTTTCCGGCGGAAATGGCAAACCTGGCTTGGCCGAATGCGTTGGTCTCGGAACCCTGCCGGACCCATCGCCGGCCGGCCCGTTTTTCGGTCGGGACGATGGCTTGGCTTGCGGAAACTGAACCGGACCGGACGAAGACGACGGTCTAGCAGTGGACTGCGGCTGGCCTGGCACAGGCGCGCCATGTCGGCCCGGTGCTGGTGCCTGAGGCGGCCGAGTCGGCTTCGGCTGCGAAGATGCCGAGGCAGTGGCCGATGACCCAGGCCGCGCAGGAGGCTTCTGATCCGAGCCCAAAGGAGGAGGCTGCACGGCCGGTAGCTGAGCCGATGGGAAAGACGGCGACCTCCTGGGTGCAGGGGCAGCCGTCGAAACACGCACGGTCGGCTCGCGATCATCAGCCTTCGGCACCGATGGACCAGTTGATGGCGGACTTGCTTGAGCAATTGGCGGCGGAGTTGGAACCGGGGTCGGATTCGGGGAAGCCCCAGACTTTTCCTCCCCATTAAACGGGTTTGCAGTAGCTGGCGGTTGTGGCAGCGGCGGAGGAGCTCCATCAGCACCAACCCCCCGTACTTTCCCGCCAGAGCGTGTGTCCCCGTCCTGCCTTGGCGGCTGCATGCGCTCAATTGGCCGAACAGTCACATTTGGCAGGCCGGCAATCGCGCGGCGGGCATCCTTTTTTACGTCGTCGGGGGTCGGTCGCGGCGACTTGGCCCCATTGCCCTGAACGGACAGGTTTTGTGGGGGGGGACTACCGTTGAGAGCCGCACCTTGACCACTTGCCTGTGGACGGCCGTTGCGCATGTCGTGAGCGCCATTGGAGCCCCGCTGCTCGCCGGCAGCGGCATGCGGCATTTGCCCGTTTGCAGAACCAGGCTTCTCGACCTTCTTACTCTTCTTGGCCTTCTTCGGCCTCGTGCGAAACAGACCAGGTGCTTCGAGTTTGCGCTCAGACTTCGCAATAAGCCGCACCAGATCGGCAACTTCCGCACCAGGCATCGGCTCGCCGTAATACAGACCCTGTCCATATTCACAGCCAATCGCTCGTAGAAAGACGACGTCCTCTTCGATCTCAACGCCTTCAGCCAGCACCTTTTTCCCAAGCTCATGTGCAAGAGAAGCAACCGAACGGATCACCGCGCCGCCTTCACTCTCTCCAGCCGTCCCATCCTGAACGATGGCCTTGTCAATCTTGATTGTGTCGACTGGAAACCGTTGCAAATAAACCACCGATGAATAACCGGCGCCGAATTCATCAAGGACGATCTCCGCGCCACTCCCGCTCAAAATCCGCATCATTTCAACGGCTCGCTCGGGGTTCTCCATCGCAAGCGCTTCGGTGACCTCCAGACGGAGGCAGTTCGACGGTAAGGTGTCGCTATTTATGATCTGACGCCATTCGTCGATAACTTCAGGCTTGAACATCTGGCAGTTCGAGAGGTTAACGCTGACGAACAACGGAGCCTCGGTGCGCGGTAACAGCGTCTGCCAGGACTTCGCCGCCTTGAGCGACTGGGTAAGAAGAATGCCGCCAACCTTACGAATAATGTCGCTGCGCTCAGCGAGCTCGACAACAGAGCTATGACCCACTGCTTTTAGCCGCGGATGATCCCACTGCAGCACGGCTTCGAAACCGGCAAGCTCCTCAGTCGGCAGATACACAATCGGCTGGAAATAAACCTTAAGCGCACCCTGTTCGATTGCTTGGCGCAATTCCTGCTCTTCGAGTGGCAAGCCCGCCGCTTCGCTTCGCATTTCGGGTTGATAGATCTCTATCCTGTCCGCACCTTTGCGCTTGGCCCGGTACATGGCAATTTCGGCGCCTTTCAGGAGTTCTTCAGGCGTCGAGCCATCGCCCTCGTAAACCGCGATGCCTAGCGATCCGGTCAACACGACGTCCTGCCCCGCAATATTTATCGGAGATCGCAAGGAGCGCCGAATGCGTTCAGCAAGGGCGGCCAACTCACGCGGATCCTGAGCATTGAGAAGCAGCATTGCGAACTGATCACCACCGATCCGTGCCAACGTATCGTTTCTGTCCAAGTGGCGCTTTAGCCGTCGCGCTATGGTCAGCAGCAAACTGTCCGCAACCTGTAGTCCGAGGTTCGCGTTGACTGTCCTGAATCGATCCAGATCGATGAAGATGACTGTCGGCCGAACATCATCCTCCAATTTGGCGCGCTGACTTGCAACCGATAGCCGGTCGAGGAAAATCTCCTTGTTCGGCAAGTCCGTCACTCGGCACTGCACGGCGTCATAAACCAGCCGTTCGTGCGTTCGCTTAGGGTCTGTTATGTCACGCAACAGCCCGACGCAGCGCACGTTGCGCCGGTCAGCACTTTCCACACTGGCTGCCTCGAGTTCGAACCAGCGATACGAATTGTCTGAGTGGCGCAAACGAAATTCGATACGCATGCGTCCGCCGGATCGTTCCTGGATCGACCACAAGACCAGCCGGAATCGATCTCTGTCAGCCGAGTGCACATGTTGCAGGAATTCTTCAACTTTGGCGGACAACTCACCGTGGTTGAGACCCAATTGCCCTTCAAGCACATTGCTGACCTTGATCTCGTCACGGCGCGCACTCCATTCCCACGTCGCCGCGCCGACACCGTCCACGGCAAGCGCCCGTAGCTGCTGCTCATCGGGCGCTGCCCCATACGCCGGCTCCATCGAGCGGAATGCAAATTGCGTAACAGTAAACCCAATCAAGACGACAATCAGCACCAAGCCTGCTGCAAGCCCCGCGACTACGATGTCTCCCGACATTCTCCCGGTCAGGGTGACGGCAGTCGCAAACACCCAGACCAGGAACAACATCCAGGTTGGAATAATCGATTGCGCCCGGTCCTGCCCACGCACGGCTAGGAATAGGATTATCGCAGCACCCGCTCCGCCGATCAGCAAGAAGGAAAGCCGCGCGAAAGTCGCCGACAAACGCGGATCGACGACAGCCACCGCAATCAACGCCAATTGCGCCAGCATCCACACGCCAAATAGCATACGCACGAGGCCGTGACCCAGCCGCAGCCGCAAAAACGTATAGAAGAAGATAACCAGACTAGCTGCAATCGATGCTTCGCCCGCCGCCCGATAAACCGCGTTATCTTCCGGGCGCAGGTTGAACAGCTTGTGGAAGAATCCAAAATCGACACACAGATAGACAAGGACGCACCACGCCACCAAAGCAGCTGTCGGGAAAATCGCCTTGTGGTTTGCAGCAAAAATCGCCGTCAGGAAGATCGCCATAAGACCGGTCAGGCCAAGAAGCGTTCCATTGAAAAGTTGGCGCTCACGAACCTTGAGCTCATAGGCCAGCGGCTTCCACAAAAAGATTCTTGAGAACCGCTCCGACGAAAGCTCTGCGACAAACGTAATCGTTTGACCAGGTTCAAGAGTAATGCGGAAGACATCCGCGCGGTCGCTAGCCACACGTTCTGGCACGAAACCGATGGACGGCGTGACAGCGGCAATCCGGCTGGCATCGAGATCAGGCCAAACGCCTCCCGAACCAACGGGATTATAGCGATCGGCCGTCAGCCAATGCTCGATATGCCGATCGGTACGGTTTGTCAGCGCGAACACAATCCAGTTGGGATTGGTCCCAGGCGTCACCGCCTTGACGTCCATGCGCCCGACGACACCGTCAAGGCCTGCTGCCGTCTCGACCTGCAGGCTATCACCACGATTGTCCCAGATCTCTCCCCGATTGGTGATCTCCACGCGATCGGTGCGCGGATCCACAACAATAGATTCCAGCGCCATCGCCGGATTAATCCCCAAGGGCATCCCAAGAACGATAGCAATCAGTAGAACGGCGCCGCGCGCCAGCACCCACGCGGATACCGGCATGGCTCGTCGAAGCGCGTTGTCCGTGCAAGTCATTATCAGTCTGCCCCCTTTTTAGCCTCATCGGCCAAAAGAGCGAATCGTATGTGATCCTGCCACGAACCGCTGATCATAAGGTAGCGTCGCGCCAAGCCTTCCCGCACGAATCCGGTGCGCTCTAGCACTCTTATCGAGGCTGTATTGGACGGCATCGAGGCAGCCTCAAGCCGATGCAGCCCTAATTGGCCAAATGCGTGGGGGATAATTATACGAACCGCCGCACTCATATGGCCTTTGCCGACGTAACCGGACCCGAGCCAATATCCAAGCGTCGCCATCTGCATTACGCCGCGGCGGACGTTTCCGAGCGTCAATCCGCCGATCAGTTGTTCATTTTCGGTCTTAAACACACCGAATGCGTATCCCAAATCTTCACGGGCTTCTTTCTGGTAATGGCGAACGCGCCTTCTGTATGAACTGCGCCAAAGCTCGTCCTGACGCCATTCGGGCTCCCAGGGCTCAAGATGCGACCGGCTCGCCGACCTTAAATCCGCCCAGGCCGTGTAGTCGTCGAGCATCAGTGGACGCAGGTGAAGACGCTCACCGCGCAACACTCCTGGCACTTCATTTGCGGTCGACGGACGCAGGAATGCCACCGGCCACGCCTCCTAATTCCAAAAATCAGGCCGCTGCTGTCGTCCGCAACGCCTCGCTGACCGTCTGAGCGTAATCTTTCGATCGCGCGCCAGCCCCGACAACTGCGGCCGTCGGCACACCTGCCAGCATCTTTGCGATGAGTTTGCGAACATCTTCCGCG
>JAJFHK010000022.1 GCA_021775655.1 Filomicrobium sp.
TGCACTCGAAGAGATTGTCGAACCTTATTTACTGCAGCAGGGGTTTATAGGGCGAACACCGCGCGGGCGCGTCTTAACCCTGAAAGCATACCGACACCTTGGGCTTTCGGGTGGGCCCAAAAGTGTTCCACAAGATCTGCCATTGTTTGAAGACCCGAAGCTCAGCGGCGATTCATTGGACTGAAGAATTATAAGTCCCATTGATGAAAAGCTTGGTCATGTGGGCGTTGTGAATTCTGCAAAGCGTAATGGGCGGAGAAGCCCGGAAAATTGCAGTTTTTTCCGGTCACGCAATTTGGGAAAGCATTGCAGTTTGCAGAAACTAGAAACGGACAGGCCCTCACACCCGTGATTTCCCGTCGCACATTGCTTAAAGGTATCCTGGCGCTTTCGGCGACGGGGGCGTGTCTTGGCGGTTATGCGCTGGCAGAGCCCTTCCGGCTGAATGTGACGCGGTATGCCTTTACGCCGCCGCGTTGGCCAAAGGGGCTGCACCTAAAGCTTGCTGTTATCGCCGACCTGCACGTTATCGAGCCGTGGATGAATCTCGACCGCGTGAGACAAATCGTGGCGCGCACAAATGCGCTCGATGCCGATGCGGTACTTTTGCTTGGGGACTACGTGCCAAGTGCGGGTATGCGCAAATGGGCTCGGCGGGTCGGGGGCGGTGTTATTGCACCTGACGCCTGGGCGCGTGAACTGGCTAAGCTGAATGCGCCGCTCGGTGTGCATGCTGTTCTCGGTAATCACGACTGGTGGGAGGACGACGAAGTTCAGATCCGGCACCGCGGGCCGACGCCGGCGGGTGAAGCGCTTAAGCGGGCTGGTATTATTCTGCACGAGAATACTGTCGTGCGCTTCACGAAAGGCGGTCAGCCGTTTTGGCTTTGTGGTCTTGGCGACCAATGGGCCTATTATATGATCGGCAATCGGCCTCCAACGCGCGGACGTTATATAGGCACGGATGACGTGTCGGGGATGCTGGCGAATGTGAGCGATGAGGCACCCGTGATCATGATGGCTCACGAACCCGATATCTTTGCGCAGCTAGGCGTGGAAGGTGAACGCGTGTCGCTGACGTTGAGCGGGCATACACATGGCGGTCAGGTGCAGCTTCTTGGCTACGCGCCGAAGGTGCCGTCGGTTTATGGATCACGCTACGTCTATGGCCATATCGTCGAACAGGGCCGCCATCTGATCGTTTCTGGCGGGCTTGGATGTTCGGGCTTGCCGATCCGGTTCGGTGTGCCGCCGGAGGTTGTTTTGGCCGAGCTTGGGGGAGACGCGGTTTGAGCGACGATGGCTGGGCGGACATTTCAGGTCGGAGGGCAAAGGACGCTCGAGGAAGTTTCCATCGGCTGCCGGTTCGAGTCTATTTCGAAGACACGGATGCCGGCGGCGTTGTTTACCACGCGTCGTACGTACGGTTCTGCGAACGCGGGCGGACCGACTTCCTTCGCCTTCTCGGGGTCGAGGCGAGGCAACTCATTTCAGGCGAAGCATCCAATGAACCGGCAGCCTTCGTCGTGCGTCGGATGTCGCTTGAGTTCCTGCGGCCAGCGCGGATGGACGATCTGCTTGTTGTCGAAACGCGGGTCAAAGAGCTCGGTGGGGCGTCGGTGACGTTAATTCAGGAAATTTTGAATGATGAGTACAAGGTGTTTGAGGCCGACGTGACCGTAGTCCTCGTTTCGGTTGCCGGTAAGCCGCTTCGCCTGAGCGATGCAATCCGGGTGGCATTTGAGGTGTGAGTTGTCCCAGCTGGCGGGGATAAGCCCTTGTTTGGTCATATTGGAGGGCAACATGCGTTAGAGTACGGGGAGACATCCGCCGTGCGATTTCGGTGAGCGGATGGATTGGGCATCGGTTGGGCGGTCCTTGACTTGATGAGGGCAGTCACCGGTGCTTTGCGCATTGGCTCCAGATCGTGATTGATCGGCGGCACGGCGCTGCTCCGATGCGGCGGACGTGCGAGGTGAGCGGTTGTCTTCATGAATCCTAATAATCTAACGACTGAGAATCTCGGCCAAGCGCCGGCAACAGGATTCTCGTTCATCGAGCTATTCCTTTCGGCGCACATCGTGGTCCAGCTCGTCATGATCGGGCTGGTGCTGGCTTCTGTCTGGTGCTGGGCGATTGTCTTTGAGAAATACTTCGCTTTCCGGCGGGCGCGGCGCGAAGCCGACAAATTCGAGCAGTTGTTCTGGTCGGGTCAATCGCTGGATGAGCTTTACACGAATCTTGCGCGCGGGCAGTCGATTGCCATGGGTGCGCTTTTTGTCGCCGCCATGCGCGAGTGGAAGCGTTCCGTCGAAGGCAGCACCCGGGCGCTGGGTGGTATTCAACTTCGTGTGGAAAAGGTTATGGACGTGACGATCGCGCGCGAAATGGAACGGCTCGACCGTAGGCTTTTGTTTCTGGCGACGGTTGGTGCAACGGCTCCGTTTGTCGGGCTGTTTGGAACGGTTTGGGGTATCATGACGAGCTTCCAAGCTATCGCCGTGTCGAAGAATACCAACCTTGCCGTGGTTGCGCCCGGCATCGCCGAAGCCCTATTTGCGACAGCGCTTGGACTTCTCGCTGCCATACCGGCGGTCATCTTCTACAATAAGTTCTCGGCTGATTCTGCGCGGATCAGCCAACGGCTGGAAGCGTTCGCGGATGAATTCGCAGCCATCGTGTCGCGGCAGATCGACAGCGGCAGCTAGAATTGCCGCTGGTGACGCCGATGCTTGGGAGACAGCGCAATGGGCGCAAGTATCAAGGCAGCGCATCAAAACACCGGTCGGCGTCGTCGCATCAGACGGCACTCGCCGATGGCTGAAATCAACGTCACGCCGTTCGTGGATGTGATGCTGGTGCTTTTGATCATCTTTATGGTGGCAGCCCCGCTGCTGCAGGTCGGCGTACCGCTTGATTTGCCGCAGGCAAAAGGCAAGCAACTCCAGTCGAACACCGAACCGCTGGCTGTTTCGGTTCGTACCAACGGTGATGTCTACATCGGCGAAACCGTCGTCAAATTGGATGAAATCAAGCCGAAGCTGGAGGCAATTGCTGCTAACGGCTACGACGAAACGATTTTTGTTCGGGCCGATAAGGGCGTGACGTATGGCATCGTGGCACAAGTTATGGGTCGGATCAGTGCTGGCGGCTTTCGCAAGATCTCGTTGGTAACCGAACTTGAGGAAGGCTAGCTCGATGAGAATGGAGGACTAAGTGCAGGCCTTCGGCCTTATCGTGTCGGTCGTTTTTCATGGCGCACTCTTGATGTGGGCAGCGCTGGAGATCCTTGGCGTCGACAAGCTGCCGAACCCTGCTGCGCCGACGATCGAGGCCGAGATCATTACGCTGTCTGAATTCACGAATTTGAAGAAGGGCGATCCGGAATCAAAGCAGCTCGAAGCCAAGGCAGCGCCGGAAAAAGAGCCGCAGATATCCAAAAAAGAAGCTCCAAAAGCAAAGCCAGAACCGCCTAAACCGCCCCCTGCCGCCGAAGAACCACCGCAACCGCCTGAGCCTCTAGAGCCGCCAAAGGCTGAAACTGAGCCGCCGCCGCCTGATCCGATCGCTGACAAGATCGATACATCTGTTCCGCCGGTTCCTGCGCCGCCGGATCAAGATGCCGAGGCGCGCTAGAAGAAGGCTGCCGAGCAGCAGCGGATCAAGGACGAGTTGATAAAGAAAGCCGAAGCGAAACGCAAAAAGGAAGAGGCTCGGAAGAAGAAACTCGCCGAAAAAAAGAAGCGCGATGCCGCGAAGAAGAAAGCCAAAAAGAAAAAGCAGAAAGACTTTTCCAAACGCATGGCCGCCTTACTGGATAAGACCCCGGAAAAACGGGGTTCCAAACGTTCTGGAACGTCGCTGGATACCGACTATACCGGCCCAACCGCTGGCGAGCGCGAAGGAACTGGTACACAGCTCACCGCGCGTGAAGAGGATTTGCTCAAAGGCCGGATAAGTTCGCAGATCCGCGACTGCTGGCGACTGCCAGGCGGCGGCGGGGGGATCGATACGGCTGTCGTCAAGGTGCGTTGGCGCCTGCAGAAGGACGGACGTCTCGAAGGGGAACCACAAATTGTCGGTGCGAGAAGCGATCCGGTCTACCGGATTGCCGGAGAAGCCGCGGTTCGAGCCGTGAATTGTGCGGCGCCATTCAATCTTCCTGCGGATATGTATTCAAGCTGGAAAGAGATCACCTGGGAATTCGACCCGAGGCACATGCTGTGATCGAAGTGAACAACGAAAGCAGGATATCGATGACGCGGCACCGTGTTGGTCTGATTTTGACCGTGGCATCAGTCATACTGGCGGGAGCCGTATTTGGTCCGGCATCTGCTCAAGGACTGAGTGGTACGCAGCGGCAGGGAACAGTTGCACCGATTCCGATCGCGGTGCCGAACTTTCTGGGCGATGACCCGAAGCTTGCAGCGGATATTGCAGGAGTATTGGCTGCCGATCTGCAGCGCTCGGGGTTGTTCCGCTCGCTCGATCCGGCGTCTTTTCTCGAACGAATCCAGGACGTCAACAGGGCGCCGAGGTTCCCCGACTGGCGCGCGATTCGCGCTGATGCTCTTGTCGTTGGGAAAGTGCTGCGTCAACCTGATGGCCGTGTCGGTGCTGAATTCAGGCTTTGGGACGTTACGACCGGTAAACAGCTTTCGGGCCAGCGCTTTACGACGGTCGCACAGAACTGGCGCCGTATCGGACACATCATCGCCGATCAGGTCTATGAGCGCCTGACAGGTGAAAAAGGCTATTTCGACACTCGCGTTGTCTACATCGATGAGACGGGGCCGAAGCAGAAACGGATCAAGCGGCTGGCGATCATGGATCAGGACGGTGCCAATGCGCGGATCCTGTCGAACGGTAGCGAATTGGTGCTGACTCCGCGATTCTCTCCTTCGAGCCAGCAAATTGCCTACATGTCCTATGGAGCCGGGCAGCCGCGAGTTTTCATGATGAACCTGGAGACCGGCCAGAAACAGGTTGTAGGCGACTTCCCCGGCATGACGTTCGCGCCGCGATTTTCACCGGATGGGCAGAAGATTATTATGAGCCTGCAGGAAGGCGGCGGATCGTCGATCTTCGAAATGGATTTGAGGACACGACAGACGCGCAGGCTGACAAACGTGCCAGAATCCATCGATACGGGGCCGTCCTATTCACCTGATGGCCGTCAAATCGTGTTCGAATCTGACAGGGAAGGGACCCAGCAGCTCTACGTCATCAATGCCGATGGATCGGGCGTTCAGCGCATTAGCTTCGGAAACGGGCGCTATTCAACGCCGGTATGGTCGCCAAGAGGCGATTATATCGCCTTTACGAAGCAACTGATGGGGCGGTTCTTGATCGGAGTTATCCAGCCGGACGGTCGGGGAGAGCGAATCCTGAGCGAGGGTTTCCACAATGAGGGGCCAACCTGGGCTCCGAACGGGCGGGTCTTGATGTTCTTCAGAGAAGAACGAGGGCAGAACGCCGGCCCCCGAATTTATTCAGTTGATATCACCGGGTACAACGAACAGGTCGTCAAAACGCCCTCGTTTGCATCCGACCCAGCTTGGTCACCATTGCTGAACTGACCCGTAATAATACGCCGATTAACTCGGCCTTAACGGGCACTGGAGTCTTGTAATCCCAATGCCGATTGTTGTGCGTGGGCAGGAACAAACTGGCGCCTCGAAGCATTGAGCGGATGGTTGTGCGTGCTGAATGCTGGACTGAGGAGCTGTGAACACGCAGTGGCATAATCGCATCAAGGTCCTCGGAAAACCATGCGCGAGTGGTGTCCCAGCTTGATCCGAAATCGCTGCAAAGGTACCCAAATAGTCGGCTAGTGCCGAAACAAGCATCAGGAGATTGAACTATGCAGGGTGTTAAGGGGCTGATCGTTCTTTCGGCTGTCGTCGCCGCGGTAGCTCTCGGCGCATGTCGTCGTGAGGTTCCGCATACGCCAATGAAACTTGGTGCCGACGTTTCGGCCACCGAAGTTGCTCGCTGATATCGGCCTTAGGCCACGGACACTTAAACTAGGAGAATACGATCATGAAGGGCGCACTCGTAATCGCTGCCGTTGTTGCTGCAGTTGCTCTCGGCGCATGCCGCCGCGAAGTTCCGCACACCCCGATGAAGCTTGGCGCTGACGTGCCTGCTACGGTCGAGGTTGCTCGCTAAGCAGCTCAACGTTCCTCGCTCATGTTTGGGCGAGGCGACGAACAAGAGGCTGGGTCTACCTACGCGGATGCGGGGTGGCCCGGCCTTTTTCTTGTGGGGTATTGAAGGGTTGCTTGTGGCAAACCATCGCCGATGTCTTCCCTCAACCAAGGTTATCCGTCACAATTTCGGCCGATCCGGTCGGTAGACCCGCGATTACTGGATCACCCGAGTCGCTGGGTTGTCGGCGGGGTTTGCTGCCGGGCAAGCGAGAGTTCCATCTCGAAGCGAGAAAGAAGAGCCATGGATAGCCTCATTCGCCGGACTTCCTGGCGCCAGAACACCTTGG
>JAJFHK010000211.1 GCA_021775655.1 Filomicrobium sp.
AGCAGTTCTGTCGGATACTGTCCGCAAAGTCTTCGGTACGAATTTTAGTAAAAGCGCGACGCCAAGGAAAAATCGGCCGATGTTAGATCTCATATACAAGGTTATGGAAGTAAAAAGCGATGTATTCTACATCATCATTGCTGTCAGCATCATTGCTGCATACGTAAAGCGCGAAATGCTCGGTTCCGACATGATGGCAATCCTGGCCGCGCCGACATATATCGCCGCCGCCCTGATCACCCTTTACCTTAGCCGCGAATACAATTGGATGCCGGTCGGTGATGAACAGGTCGAGGCGATCATCGCTTCATTTATCGGAATTACGTTCTCCTTTTTTATCTTCCTGATCGGCATGAATCTTTTCAGCGCCATCACCGGTTGGAGCGTCAAGCGTAAGATCCAGAACCGCAATCTGGGTGGCAACGCCAAGCAGCAAAAGCCGACCGTAGGCCGAGCCTGAGCCCCGGCTAAGCTTGGAACGCCCAGGCGGACTTTCGCCTTTCTCGCACCATTTGCTACTGTCCCCGCCGTTTGCTGCATTGCAATGTGACTGCATGCCGTGAATATTGTCCCAGATACCGCTTCGGTATCGGGTAGGACAGATAACAAACAGGGTTACGATGGCCGACAAGTCGACAGTAACGACCGCTTCCGGGCGCGACAAGCCTTGGATCTTCCGCACCTATGCGGGCCACTCGACCGCGGCCAAATCAAACGAACTCTACCGCAAGAACTTATCAAAGGGTCAGACCGGTCTCTCGATTGCCTTCGATTTGCCAACCCAGACGGGCTACGACAGTGACCACGAGTTGGCCCGCGGCGAAGTCGGCAAGGTTGGGGTGCCCGTCGGCCATCTCGGTGACATGCGCGCGCTCCTCGATGGCATTCCTCTCGATCAGATGAATACGTCCATGACGATCAACGCCACCGCTGCGTGGCTTTGGTCGCTCTATATCGCATTCGCCGACGAGCAAGGTGCATCGCGTGACAGCCTCACCGGAACGATCCAGAACGACATCATCAAGGAATACTTGTCACGCGGCACATACGTGTTTCCGCCCGAGCCTTCCCTGCGCCTCATCAAGGACACCATCGTCTTCGGCTACAAGGAAGTGCCAAAGTGGAACCCGACAAACGTCTGCTCATACCATTTGCAGGAAGCCGGAGCGACGCCTGTGCAGGAATTGGCTTTCGCCCTGGCGACCGGCATCGCAGTGCTAGATACGGTGAAGGCTTCTGGCGCAGTTGCGGAAAAAGACTTCGGCCGCGTCGTTGGCCGAGTCTCGTTCTTCGTCAATGCAGGTCTGAAGTTCGTCACCGAGATCTGCAAAATGCGGGCATTTACCGAACTGTGGAATGAGATCACCGCAGAACGCTACGGCGTCACCGACGAGAAGTTCTCTCGCTTCCGCTATGGCGTGCAAGTGAATTCCCTGGGGCTTACCGAACAGCAGCCTGAAAACAACGTCTACCGCATTCTGATTTCAATGCTTGCGGTGACTTTGTCGAAGAATGCCCGTGCGCGTGCCGTGCAGCTTCCTGCCTGGAACGAAGCCCTTGGCCTGCCGCGCCCTTGGGACCAGCAGTGGTCTTTGCGTATGCAGCAGATCCTCGCCTATGAGACGGACCTTTTGGCATATGGAGATATCTTCGATGGTTCCAAAGAAATCGACGCCAAGGTCGAAGCCTTGAAGGAAGAAGCTCTCGCCGAACTCGCTGCCATCGATAAAATGGGCGGCGCAGTTGCTGCAATCGACTACATGAAACGCAAGCTGGTCGAAAGCAATTCCGAACGACTCGCGGCAATAGAATCCGGCGAACAGGCCGTCGTTGGTGTCAACAAATACGAAGAGACCGAAAACTCGCCGCTGTCGGCAGGTGAGGGTGCAATTCAGGTCGTCGACCCGGCGATGGAAGCTGAGCAGGTCGGAAAGCTGAAAGCCTGGAGAGAAGCCCGCGATTCAAAAGCTGCCGAGGCTGCACTCAAAGATCTTGAGGCTGCTGCGAAGGAAGGCCGAAACATTATGGAGTCCTCCGTCGCTTGCGCCAAGGCCGGCGTTACCTCCGGCGAAGGGGGGGGCACCCTGCGTCGTATCCTTGGCGACTTCCGCGCGCCGACCGGTGTCGCTCAATCGGGTCGCGTCACCGAAGGCGGTCGTATTGAAGAGGTACGTACCTCTGTTGAAGCCGTTTCTGAAGGTCTTGGCCGCCGCGTCAAATTCCTTGTTGGTAAGCCCGGCCTGGACGGCCATTCGAATGGTGCCGAACAGATCGCCGTCCGCGCCCGCGACAGCGGAATGGATGTCGACTACGAAGGCATCCGACTGACACCTTCTCAGATCGTTCGCGCGGCGGTTGACGAAAGCGTCCACGTCGTCGGCTTGTCCATTTTGTCAGGAAGCCACGTGCCGCTTGTCAAAGACGTACTTGAAAAAATGCGTGCAGAAGGCATTGGCGATATTCCATTGATCGTCGGAGGCATCATTCCCCCTGATGATGCGGCCCAGCTCAAAGCGATGGGCGTCGCCGCCGTCTATACCCCTAAGGATTTCCAGCTCAACGACATCATGGCCGACATCGTTCGCCTCGTTATTGCCCGCGCCAAGGCGGCTTGAGGTCGGCATTTCTCCAACCGCGTTGACGGCTGAGTGCCGATAGTTATATTGCGCGCTCTTCGGTCGCCAAGTTTGTTAATGATCATGGCGCCGAGCCCCTGTGGCGGAATTGGTAGACGCGACAGACTCAAAATCTGTTTTCCGCAAGGAAGTGCCCGTTCGAGTCGGGCCAGGGGCACCAATCATTATCACTGTCATCACCGCCCAAAGGGCCAAGGAGCAAGGCGACCCGGCGCCCGCGCCGCCCATGCGGAGTGCCCGTCAGGCACGTGAGCCAAAAAGTGCCCGTTCGAGTCGGGCCAGGGGCACCAATCTTTCCGGTTGCGTTTTCGTCCGCAAAGTCGCGGGAGCAAGGCGACCCGGCGCCAGCGCCGCCCATGCGAAGTGCCCATCTAGGCGCGTGAGCCAAGACGTGCCCGTTCGGGTCGGGCCAGGGGCACCCAATCTGTTAGCACTTCTACTTTAGAGAGTTAGGTGGCCATCCCGCACGCGCAATTCGCGCGACCCGATGGACGATGTTTCTCGTTTGTTCATTGGCAAGGAAAGCCCTTAGATATGACGAAGTCGGTTGAAGAGCAGGTCGAGGACGACATCAAGAAGCTCCGAAAGGAGTTTCAAAAGGAGCGCCTCGAACGCGACTATGAGCAGAACATAAAGCGAGCGGTCGAGGCCAAGGATGATCACGATCGTGCCCGCTTCACATCATTTGCCGTTAATGCCCGCAAGGGATTGATCGCGATCGATGAGCAACCGAAGTAGTGTATTTACCGGCAACCGGCGGGGACTGCATGGGTGCCTTCAGGTAAGGGGGCTGGAGCCCCCCTTGCCGATATGGCTCGCAGCCCGTGCTATAGAGCGTTCTCGAAATTCGAAAGCCATTGCCATTGCTCCGAGGTGGCTGGAACGATTGCGCCGCGCGCCTCCCGGATAAGCTCAAACGCTTCCCCGGTTCCCAGCCCATGGCGTACCAGCACCGCCCCAACGAACAGCGGCGAACGGCCAGTGCCGGCGAAACAGTGCGCGACAATGCTGCCGCCGTCGCCAAGACACGCTATCGACATGTCTACAGCGGCAAGAATTGCTTCTTCGTCTTCCGGCACATGGAAATCTGCGACCGGCAAGTTGATGAATTTTACCCCTTCCTTTTCAAGTGCCTCCGCCTCTCCGGCAAGACCTAACTGTTCGGCTTCTTTTAGCTCCAGCATGCTGACCACCAGAGATATGCCCTGCACGCGCCATCCGGTCGCATCGATCCATAACTCGGGAGCGCCGCGCGGGCGTGTGGAAACTGCTAATCGGCCTCCAAATGGATCGCGAATTCTGTAAAGGCGAGGTCTCACTTGCCACCTCATCAATAATTTAATGTGTGAGCATAATCACACCCCTCAGGCGGCATGATGACCACAGTCGCGGCCACCGATTGTGCCATCGCGGCCCACCGTGTTAAGTGCAGGGCCTTGAGCCGCCAAAGAAGCGAATCCAGGGGACGGCAAGATGCGATTTCTACTGTCGACGCTGTGCCTGATGGCAAGCGCACTGTTTGCGGGGGCAATCGCTGGCCCGACATTGCTGTTCGAGTCCGATACGGGCAAGGTTCTTTACTCAGAGAACATGGATGATCAGTGGCATCCAGCTTCGCTGACAAAGATCATGACCGCGTATATCGCGTTCCAGGATATTAAGGCCGGACGAATAACGCTCGAGACGGAAATCCCGTGTACCGAACTCGCCTTCAAGGAGCCCCCAAGCAAGGTCGGGTTGCCGGTCGGCGCCAAATTGAAGATGGATACCGCTCTCAAGGCGCTGATCATCAAATCGGCAAATGACGTAGCGGTCATGATTGCCGAAGCGCTGGGTCCAACCCATGATCGCTTTATCCAGCGCATGAATGCAACGGCCAAGAAACTTGGCATGTCGCGGACCTACTTCGCCAACCCCAATGGCCTGCCAAACAAGTCACAGGTGACAACGGCTCGTGACCTTGCCAAGCTGTCACGCGCCATCACAACGCAGTTTCCGGAGTACGCTCACTACTGGTCGATGCCCGCATTTCGGCTCGGGAAAATCCGGCTCTCGAGCCACAATGGCCTTCTCAAAACATTCGACGGCGCGGATGGCCTGAAAACCGGCTTTATCTGCGATTCCGGATTCAACGTTGTAGCCAGTGCGACCCGCGATGGCCGCAAGTTGATGGCCGTTGTACTCGGCGAACCATCGGGTGCGGACCGGACCGTGCGCGCAGCAAGCCTGCTTGAGCACGGATTTCGCCAGTGGGGCTGGAAGCAGCTCTTCAACAGCGACACGATCGACAACCTGCCACTAGATTCAACCGCACGCGACGTCCGCAGCGTTCGCCACACCGTGACGTCTTGGAGCTGCGGGAATCGGAAGACGGCGCGCCGGCTGCGCGCGGCAAAGCAGCGCGTGAAGCGCCGCCACGCAAAAAAGGCCGACAACAACGCGGACAAAGCTGCGGCTAAGAAAGCAAAGACAAAGAAGGCCCCAGCTTTGAAACCAACCGCTGCCAACTAGAGCCTGTTCACCTCAAATGGACTCAGTTCTGTTTCTCAAGCGGCGAGGCGAGCCAATGTAGGCCAACGAACCCCGATGCGGGCCCATCGTTCGAGTTGGTCGACGCCGGGATCGTCCGCCGATTGGAATCCCTGGCGGGCCGGGCGGATTTGCGCCAATCTCTGCGCATCCCGTCTTGCACGTATCCCTGCTACGCTCTGCGGCGGTTCAATTGATCTTGACACAAATCCGCCTCGGCAGAATGGGTCCATTTGAGGTGAACAGGCTCTAACAGCGCACTATTTTAGCGATATTCCTAAACCAGCAGATTGAGCGGGCGATCGCGATAAGGGCAGCCCGGAGTAAATTCGTGGTTTCGGGAGCCGTCCTGATCCGTTGCACCGGGAGGTTCGCCACGGCCAGCTCCAGGACGCTGACCCGCCTCGGGAACAGCCGGCACGGCATGCGGAGCACTTTCGGACGGCGGAGACCGGTAGGCCGGCCCCTCCTCGGCAAGTGCTGCGCTTCGCGTACCAATCAGAGCTGCAACTGCAAGCGTTGCTCCAAATAGGATCAGGCCTTTGCCGGGGGCATGACCACGCCGGTCGTCGGATCGGAACATCAATACGTCTCCTGCACTCCACCCCCAATTTAATTATTCCCGCTCAGCCTCACATGCTGCCTCTCCTACTGCAAGGCCCCCGGTGGCTAAGATCAACACCTGCTCAAATGTCACCAAGCGTCCCATTTTGACACTGAGGTGCTGGCGCTGAACTTGCTACGTAGCCATCGGATAAGAGGGCCGCGAGTGGGCGGGCCGTAAGATAAGGGCTTAGAGACGATGACCGAGGGATGGCACTCTGACGAAGATGTGACCCCTAATCCGCACGAGGTTGAATTCATGGCAGCGACTCTGGAAAGCCGTCACGGTTTGCTGGCTGCTCAGATCGCGGATTTTTTCTCAACTTTGCATGGTCACAACGGAGATGCCGGGCGTTCATGGGCCTGGGCGGGAGTTGCCGAACTGGTGCGTAAGCGTGAACGCGAGCGGCAGCACTTGCGCTTCTAAGGCAATTCGCAATTCAACACCGGGGCAGACGAATTAAGGAATGGAAGTTGGCTCAAAGCGATAACGCTACGTCACACGCCGAGCCTTTGGCACATCCCGGCCGCTTCGCGGCTGCGATGACGCTCACCTTCCTCATAACCAACCAGGCATTGTCGCTCGCCCGCTCGATCCTGATCGGTGCCGACGATCGCGCGCGCGCGCAGCGAAACGCCGTCGTCGCGTTCGGTGTCCGCGTGACCAGCGCCGCCTTGCTCTATGTCACGCAAGTCCTCCTCGCCCGCTGGATGGGCGCATTCGAATACGGGATCTACGTCTTCATCTGGACTTGGGTTTTGGTCCTCGGCGGCCTCTCTCCAATCGGGTTAAACCTCGCCGTCATTCGACTGGTGCCCGAATACCTGGAGCGTGGCGATCTGGAACACGTTCGCGGCGTCACCTTCGGCACCAATCTCGCCGCTTTTGCGATAGGAACGGCTGTCGCGCTGCTGGGCGTTGCAGGGTTGTGGGTATTCGAAGCCTACGTTGCCAACTACTATGTGCTGCCCCTCTACCTGGCGCTGATCTGCATTCCGATCTATGCGCTGGGCGACATGCAGGATGGAGTTGGCCGCAGTCGGGCCTGGATGAGCACTGCGCTTGTCCCGCCCTATATCCTGCGCCCCTTGATCGTGCTTGGCGCCATGATCGGCGCTCGGCAACTCGGCTTTCCTATGACCGCAACGACGGCGGCAATTGCTGCCATTCTTGCAACGTGGCTTGCCGCCCTTCTTCAATTCACGCTTGTTTCTCTGCGCATGGCCAAAACTGTGCCCGCCGGTCCACGCAGTTACGATTGGCGCCTATGGCTGACGACATCTCTACCATTGTTCGTTATCTGCGCTTGCGAACTCGCGCTGCAGAACGCGGACGTGTTGATCGTTTCAAGCCTGATGTCGCCGCACTCGGTCGCGGTATACTTCGCGGCCGCTAAGACCATGAGCCTCATAATGTTTGTCCACTACGCGGTCGGCAGTGCGGTTGCAAATCGCTTTTCAGCCCTTAATGCGCGTGGTGATCGTAATGCTCTCAAGGCTTTCGTTCGCGATGCGGTTAACTGGACCTTCTGGCCATCACTCGCCGCCGCGATCCTGATCCTGCTGCTCGGGCGCCCATTATTGTGGTTGTTCGGTCCGGACTTTCTCGAAGGCTATCCCGTCATGATGATCCTGGTCGCCGGCTTCTTGTTCCGCTCGGCGATGGGACCGTCTGAATTCCTTCTCAACATGCTGGGTGAGCAGAATGCCTGTGCCGTGGTGTTGGTCTTCACGGCCGTCCTCAATATTGTTTTGAACTTGGCGCTGATCCCAGTGTTCGGTCTCAATGGCGCAGCATTGGCAACAGCGTTGGCGCTTATCGCGACCGCGCTGCTCCAGTACCTCGTCGCCCGCCGCCGGCTCGGAATCGATGTTGCCATCTGGAGCTCCTGGCGGAAATAACAGGTCTGCTGGGGTCAAAAAAACGCGCCGGAACTGAAATCCCAGCGCGTTCAATTATTCAGAGCAATCATACTGGACTCGACAACTCTTCTAGCTGCCCTGGCCAATCGGAAATGACTTCGTCCACTCGCCGCCGTCACTGTCGTGAGCGGTCACCGTCATCTTGGTGGCGCCGTTGATGCGATAGTCGAAGTTGATGGTCGGGTCCTGCGACAGCGTAATTGAGCCAGTCATCGCGTAAACGAGGTCATCACCTTGCCGCACTTCAACTCCGGTGACCATTTTAAGCGGTACGTAGAGCAGCGTGAGTTGATCGAGCACCATGCCTGTGTGATTGGGGTGCGAAACCGATAAGTGCATCTTCGGACGCAGCTCTGTCATCGCTGTCTTCGGTCCGACGTGCACCAACGTCATATTGCCCATGTTAGCAGCAATTTCGGCGGGATCACCCTGAGGCGGAGCCGAGCAGGATGCCTGCCCGCCAGCAAACTTGGTGTGCTTCGCCACCATGTACAACGCGCCGTCGTTGGTTTCGACGACCGCACGAGTGTCTGTTGCCGCGTTGAAGCGGAACAGAGCCGAAAGTGAGATTTCGCTACGCCCTTCGCCCATCTGGAATTTGGCGGCGACCGGCGAGGGATTCTCGTCGACGATAAAGTAGACGGTCTTAATCGTACGGCCGTCCGCCAACTTTGCCTTGATCGAGACCGGTACGTGGCTCTGGTCGAGCGGACGGTCCGGGGCGCTGAATTCGATGACACCGCGTCCGTCAAGAACGGCGCGCTCGCCGAACACCTCTGGTTTCAGCCAGTCCCAGGTAGACCCGGCCTGCGCCGCCATCGATGATAATCCCAGCGCAAACGCTCCTAGAAGTGCTGCAACTCCGAATTTGTGCTTCCGCATAGTCTGTCGGCCCCTCGGCAATTCATCCATAATAAGCGATTGGACGCGCGATCGCGCCCACAGCAAAATGCCCGCGCTCCGGTAAATCCAGGCGCAGATAGCACTATTTTGCATGAATAAGGCCCATTCGGCAAGGGAGTGCCCCGCCCATGCACATCAAGGCAAAAAAGAG
>JAJFHK010000212.1 GCA_021775655.1 Filomicrobium sp.
CAGTACTCCGGCTTGTCGATGACGTTGACCGGCACACCAGCGGCGACAGCGGCGTCGTAAAATTCGCGGGCCTGCGCATCGGTCTCGGCATCGGCGAGGGCGATTGCGGCGTTGTCGAAGATATCGGTTGCCCAAGGCCGGGAGTGATGGATCAAAGTTCCGGAAGCGGCGCCATGTTCGATAAGGGATGCCATCTCCGGTTCGAGCTCGGCCGCATAGACTTCGACATTGGCTCCTGAGGCAGCCAGGAGTTCTGCTTTCCAGGCTGCGGCCGTTGTTCCACCGGCTAAGACGGCGCGCTTTTTTTCAAGGTTGAAGAAGACCGGCAACTTGGCCAAGGCCTCCATGCGTCGACGTGGTTTCCCAATTCGTGTTCGCTGAGCGGGGCTCATCGATGATCCTTGCGAATTCTGAATATCAAGTGTCCTAATAGCTCCATTGCTGGTGTGCGCAGAAACTGCGCTAACACTAGCACATTCAAGCGACGGCTCGGCAGCAAGGATGAGTCGTGATGCGAAGTGATTGGAGTAAACTTGCCCGGTGCGTCTGGGGTGTTCCCAACGGGATCACATGAATTTCCGGGCTGAACCGCCCGTGCATTGATGTTGCGGGCTTGGACAAGCGGGCGCGTCATCTCGCGCTGAATATCCTCGTAACGATGGGCCATTTCTCCGGCAATATCGCGGGTCAGGTTCCGCAGAAGGTCGCCTGCACAACCTGCTCCGGGCGCGGAGGGGCGGCAAAGTCCGCGAACGCGGGCTGAGCTTCGAACGGTCGTGACAGAACGTGAGTGAATTTTTCCAATGGCTGTAAGTCGCCGGATTCTGCCGCCTTAAGCGCTTCTTCAACGCGATGGTTTCGCGGAATGTATGCAGGGTTTGCCGATTGCATCGTAGAAATTCTGTCGTCATATCCCGTCGACTCTTCGCCGAGCCTCTGTCGCCATTTCGCGAGCCAGTCCTTCGATTCCCGCGAGGCGTCCTCCCCTGGGGCAAGTCTATCCGCTCCCCCGGAAGTTACGGTCAGGTCGCAAAGCCGTCGAAACGTATTCGTGAAGTCGAGCTTATTATTGGTCATCACTGCAAATAGACCTTCTGCCAATTGCCGGTCTGCCTCATGTTCTTGCACGAGCCCTAGCTTGGCGCGCACACCTTTGAGCCACGCCGTCTGGTAGAGTTCCGGATAGGCGTCGATTGCGTCTTGAGCTTGGGCAATCGCTGAAGTTTCGTCTTCGGCGATAATCGGCAGTAGACACTGGGCGAACTGGACGAGGTTCCAGTGGGCAGCGTGCGGTTGATTGGCGTAAGCATAGCGTCCTGCGTGGTCAATCGAGCTGTAGACCGTTGCCGGATGGAACGTATCCATGAATGCGCAGGGACCGTAGTCAATCGTTTCGCCTGCGACCGACATGTTGTCTGTGTTCATCACGCCGTGGATAAAACCGACGAGCATCCAGCGCGCCATTAAATTGGCCTGTGCCTCGATCACGGCATTTAGGAGCGCGCGGTAGGAGTTTTTGGCGCGACCAGCGTGCGGATAATGACGGGCGATGGTGTAATCAGCAAGCGTGCGAATGCCTACCTTATCGCCTCGGGCTGCGAAGTATTGGAATGTGCCAACCCGGACAAGACCTTTTGCAACGCGAGTTAGAATGGCGCCTGGAAAGACCGTTTCGCGGTACACCCAGTCGCCGGTAGAAACGGCGGCGAGCGCTCGTGTTGTTGGGATGCGAAGGGCAGCCATTGCCTCGCAGATAATGTATTCGCGTAAGACTGGACCGAGTGCTGCGCGCCCATCCCCGCCACGAGAATACGGCGTTCGACCCGAGCCCTTCAACTGAATGTCGTAGCGCTTGTCGTCGGTGCCGAGAATTTCGCCTAACAGGATTGCGCGCCCGTCACCAAGCTGGGGTACGAAACTTCCAAATTGATGACCAGCGTAGGCCATCGCGATAGGGTCCGCGCCTTCGGGCACGCGATTTCCTGCAAGAATCGAAATGCTATCGGCCGTCGAGAGTAGGTCAGGGTCGAGACCGAGTTGCCGGGCTAGATTGTAGTTTAGTTTTATCAGCTTAGGGGCAGAGACAGGGGTCGGGTCGAGCCGCGTGCGAAATCGGTCGGGAAGGTCAACGTAGGTATTGTCGAAATCGAACAATTGAATCCAGAGTCTCCAAGTGAGCGTTAGCCGTCCGCAAATTTCCTTTTAACGGCGATCCGGCCAGGTGAATCAGAAATGCTCAAACTTTCGTTGCGGTGTTTGTTCATTTCTCCACGGTCGCGCGGGAGTTGGAGACACCGCATTTGCTACGTTGGCTTTAACAAAGATGTCAAAGCCAACGCGGCACCACTACGGGATATAGCATTGATGTCTGGCGGCCTCTAGCGTCAAAGCACGTGCCACAACACTTCCTTGTCCTTGAAAGTCAGTTGTCGCGTTCTTTGAGCGACCGCGGCGTTCGAGCAGAAGGCAGTCCTGGATCATTTCGTGCGACAGAATTGTTGAGCGTCGCAGCTTGCCAACTTTAGGACATTGCGGCCGCTATTATGCGGCCTTGAGCCGTTCTCGAACCAAGCCAGGAATCTGACTGGGCGTATCTGCGACTGCAACGCCAGCCTTCTCCAGCGCCGCCCGTTTTGAGGCGTAGTCGCCCTTGCCACCAGAGACGATCGCGCCGGCATGGCCCATCTTTTTGCCAGGGGGCGATTGGCGCCCGGTGATAAAGGCCACCACAGGCTTTTGCATCGTACTGGCATACTCTGCTGCCTGCTCTTCTGCGTTGCCGCCGATTTCGCCGCATAGTGCTATGGCGTCTGTCCCTTCATCCTCATCCAGCATGCGCAGCGCGTCAGCCGTCGTCGTTCCGATCATCGGGTCTCCACCGACGCCGTAGAAGGCGGACTGACCAAATCCCTCCTGCGAAAGGTTGAGACTGATCAGCGTTCCTAGACTTCCGGAACGGGAAATCACACCGATTCGTCCCGGCTTGAAGACCCGGTCGTTGAACGCCGGCATGATGCCGACAAAGCATTCGCCAACCGTAACGAGGCCAGCCGTATTCGGACCGACGATTCGTGTGCCATTAGCATTCGCTGCCACGTGCATTTCCATCACGTCGTGAGCTGGGATGTGCTCCGTCAGGCAGACCAGAAGCTTTGCACCGGCTTCGCATGCGTCGATCGCAGCCGCCTTTGCCATCATAGGCGGGATAAACATGCACGAGATATCAAATGGAGCGGTTTTCGCTGCTTCACGAGCACTAGCATAAACGGGGACGCCAAGATGCTCGGTGCCGGCCTTTTTCGGATTAACGCCCCCGATGATATTCGAGCCGTAGTCCTGCATCGCCTTCGACCAGAACGTGCCCTGTTTGCCGGTGATGCCTTGAATGAGGATCTTATGATGTTTGCGCGGGATCATGCTGCGCTCCTCTCGTTGGCGGCTGCCACTGCTGCCTTCACGGCGTCATCCATCAGGTCGTAAGGCTCTATGCCGAGGCGCTCCTTGACGAGCGCGATGGCTTCATCCTCGCCGGTTCCGTGAATGGTGAAGAAAATGGGAATGTCGGGCTTGAGTTCCTGCCAGGCGTTGACCACGCCCTCGGCCATGACGTCGGTGCGGGCGAATGCACCGCAAAAGTTGACGAGCAGGCTTTTGACGTTTGGGTTCTCAAGAAGGATGGAAAGCGCTGTTTTCGCTTTCGTGTAGGCTTCGCCACCGACCT
>JAJFHK010000213.1 GCA_021775655.1 Filomicrobium sp.
GATCGGATTCAATTGAGTTTTGTACAAAGCTTATGCTCAGGCGGGCAGAATATCGCGAACTTTAATCTGCTAGCGAAATTTCCGTTCTGCCTGAATATTTAGAGCGAGTTCCCGACCTGGTTGGAAGTGACCGTTTGCTTGAAAAAAGATTCTCAGGCGGCCGGCTGGCCGACGATTGCAGCCATTTGCAATGCGATCATGCGATCAAGATATCCTTCGAAGGGGACCGTAAATACACTGAGTCCGCGAGCATCTTCGCTCCAGTCTTGCAGTGCCTTGACGAAATCTTCGGGGGGATCGGCTTGACCGACGAAATCCCGGACGGTTGCCCGGAAAGCGACTTCGCTCATTGGAATGAATGGAATTGTAATGGCAGCTTGATCAGCGGTTGGCGCAGTTGGTGGTGCATCAGTTATCGAATAGCAAATGACCTTTTGGCCATCTCCACAAGTTGCAATTGCTCCAATGATTATTCGCGACGTTTCGTGCCCGCGTGGCGTCTTATATGTCCAAACTTGGCCTGTAGAATACGTCATGCCGGTCCCCTCGCATCGCACGACCTAACGTTACCAGATGAGATTACACACGGTCCTGACGTGGAGCCAGGGGGCGAATGAAACGACATGTGGACTCAATTCGAATCTGTTGTGGGGGTTCTTGAGACTGCCGGCTGCCAGGTTGTTGTCTCCGGACCTGTGACAAATCGTGGATCTACGTTGCTCGCACCTGCAGGACGCGGTGGGGGCGACACTTGAGGTTTCGCGCTTGTTTTTGGCGATGGTGCCGAGGCGGAGATCGATCCTGTGGCTATCTTCTGGGTATCCTCCCAGGCCTGCGAAGCTGTGCTGCGCGTAACGTGGTTGCGTAACGTTCTCTCATCGAATGTCGCTACTGGCGGTGCAGCCACGACTGGGACCGTCTGTTGGGTGCGCGATTCAAGGCGCGGGCCGGAGAACACCGCGTCGTGTACGAGCGTCCAAAATCCAACGGCATGCCAAAAAAGCGCGCCGGCAAGAAACCCGATTGCGGTATAGCCGACGGCTGAGAAACCACTTCTGGCGACTGGGGGCGGTTGGACAGTGGCCACCTCTTCACCCGCAGGTACGGAGTCACTACTTTCTACTTGGAGAAGTTGGGAGTTTGCATTTGCTTGCGATTGTAGTGGCCAAGGATGCTGGCGGTGCACATTCGGTTGTCGCGGCAGTGGTGGTGGGGCAGTGCCAGCCGTGCGGCGGCCAAAATGCTGACCGGACTCACCTGCCGGTTTGTCAGCAATATCCGCCTCGCGCCGGTTGGGTCCTGGCGGTAGGCTGTAGCCGTTCCCTGGCAGGTGTGGCGGCATATTGTGCTCCCAAATGCAGCGAACCGAACGCTGAAAAGCATCTGGTTCACCCGAATCGATTTGAGATTAGTCTGCTGACAGGAGTTTGAGGGGGCAAGGCTTAGGGTGACACAGTGTGATACGTCAGTTGAGCTTTCCACAGATCGTCGTCTGTAAGGAATAGCGGTGCGGATGCACTGCACTGCGCTGGAAATTGTTGGTTGCTTCTCGGTGAGCGACCGGGATTGCTGGTCTGGTCTTGTCCTTACAGCGATCCCGGCCCTCTCCGGTGCGTAGTCAATAATCCGAAGAAATATTTTTTCATGCACGTCCCAGTTTAATGCGTACGCCTGGGGCTGGCCGCTCCATGAGGACTTCTCGTCTGAATCGGAACAGTTTTGCAGGTCGACCGCCGGTGCGGGTCTTTACTTCGCCGGTTGGTTCTACCAGGCCCGCGCTTTCGACGAGCCGGCGGAAATTTTGCTTATGGAGGTGTGGGCCAAGAATTGCTTCGACGTGCTTTTGCAATTCGAACAGCGTGAATTCCTCCGCCATCAATTCAAAGATAACGGGACGATATTTGATCTTGGCGCGCACGCGGCCGATTGCCGTCGCCAAAATGCGGCGGTGATCATAGCGCATTGGCGCACCGATCGGCAGCGCCTCCCCATTGCTTGTTATCGCGGTCTCAGGGCGATCGCGTCGGGCTTCAGTGATGAGACCGGCTTCGTAGAGTAATTCGTAGCGTTCGAGTACCTTTTCTTCGTCCCAGGTAGCTCCATCGAGACCGAAGCAAATGCGTGCGCGCTGGTGGCGATCAAGCGGGCGCGCGGGCGACGGACGAATGTTCGGGCTTTCCGCCCACTTTGCAAGTTCGGGAGCAATGACGCGGTCAATCACCTCGGGGCGATTCTTGCGCCAGTCTTCCCACGGGAAATAGTGGTACCAACTGCGCCAGCCGCCGGAACGCAGATCCTTGACGTCACCGGCTCTGGTCAATGCAAGATAGCCGATCGAGACGATATGAGGATTCATGTCGCCAGGTTGAGCATGGCGACCGCGGTCGCCGAATGTATAAAGCTGCTCGACATAACCGAGATCGATTCCGGACTGTTCGTTTACCCAAGATCGCAGACCGATTTCCAACGTTCGGTGATCGAGTGGCGAGAACGGGCCGAAGGGTAATCCTTCAGTTGCACCGGATTTGTCGGGCTTGTCGCGTACAACGAATACGACCGGTTCGTCGTTGGCTACCGACACGATAGCGGCGTTGAGGCCGATTTCGACCGCAGCGGTATCGAGGCGCAGACCATGTGTGGGAACATCTGCAGCAGGTACCTCGGAAAACTCTGAGCTAAAGTTCATACTTGATGTCACGGCGTGAACCTCCGTGCCGGCGGTGCAGTCCACTTCAAAATGGGCCTGCACGGCCGGCCAAGTTCGCGATTGTGTCCGCTTTTGGCGGCCTCCCTCAACACAATCACCCCCCAAACGATTGATCTATATCCGCTTTCCCGTCCGAGCTGCGGTGCCGCGCATAAATTTCTCTATGTGCGGATCATGGCGTTTTTCCGAACATTAAAAGTTCGAAATGCGAAAGGCAGGGTTCGGATTTCGCCACTT
The DNA here is from genome assembly GCA_021775655.1 of Filomicrobium sp. Taxonomy (GTDB): domain Bacteria; phylum Pseudomonadota; class Alphaproteobacteria; order Rhizobiales; family Hyphomicrobiaceae; genus Filomicrobium. The sequence continues at coordinate 2,945 of JAJFHK010000213.1, forward strand.
TTCGATTTTTCAGCGTGTCGAGGACAGGTTGTCGAAGTGTTGAACAAAGCGTTGCTGGGCTTCGGATGCGGGTATCGGAGCGAGTTTGCGCAATTGCGTTTTTAGTCCAAGACCGATGCCGTTAGGTTCGCCAAAAAATGCCAAGGCTTCAGATTCTTCGAAGCCAGCAAGCACCGTTGCTTCGTAAAATGCTGCAATGCGGTCTGCGCGTTTGATCTCTGCTTGGATAGCAGAAGGCACGCTGGGAGGCAGGCCGAAGCGTTTGTGGATCGCCTCCAGAAGCCGTACTTCAAATGCTTTGTAGTCAAGTCCGATAGCATTTTTGAACGGAGATATGAGGTCGCCGACGACGTATTCGGCTGCATCGTGCAGCAGAGCGGCGAGCCTCCATTCAGCGGACCAATCTGGATTGCGCTCGGCTGCAATCGCCTCGACGATCAAGACATGCTGGGCTACCGAGAGTGCGTGATCGCCAAGTGTCTGGCCGTTCCATCGCGCGACGCGTGCGAGGCCGTGGGCGATATCCTCAATCTCGATATCGCTGGGGGAAGGATTGAGAAGATCAAGCCGGCGGCCGGACAGCATGCGTTGCCACGCGCGCGGGGAATTGGGCGAGTGGCCTGGGAGTGTTTTTTTCATTGCATTCACATTGCGATTCGTCATGCAGCCACTTTAACTCGAGCCTGCAATTTCGCACACGGAGCATGGCGATGACACGATATGAGATGGTCGTTGACCATGCCGACTGACTGCATGAAGGCGTAGAGCGTCGTCGGGCCGACGAAACGGAAGCCGCGCGCTTTCAGTTCTTTCGACATGCTTTTCGAAACCGGGGTTTGTGCTGGCACTTCGGAGAAAGATTGGAAGCGGTTCTGAATTGGATTGCCTTCGACGAAGCCCCATAACAGGGCGGCAAAGTTCTCTTTCTCGGCTACGGTGAGAAAGGCTTGGGCGTTGCCAATGGCTGCTTCGATTTTGGCGCGGTTGCGGATGATGCCAGTGTCACTCATGAGTCGCGAGACGTCGCGCTCGTTGAAGCGGGCGAGTTTCTCTGGGTCGAAGCCGGCAAAACCTGCGCGGAAGTTTTCCCTCTTGCGCAGTATTGTCAGCCATGAGAGTCCGGCTTGGAATCCTTCCAGGATTAGCTTTTCAAACAGAGCACGGTCATCGAGTTTTGGCACGCCCCATTCGGTGTCGTGGTAGGTTGCGTAAATCTCGGCGTCGATACCGGGCCAGGGGCATCGCAATTTCTCTCGCGCAGCGGCATTCACTGCTCGCTCTCCTTGGGGGCGCCTGGCAGTGCGAATGTTGCCCAGGCGGGAATTTCGATTGAAACCGGAATTTCACCAGCGATAAGTGTTTCACCTTTGCGCAGCGCTTCGGCGGCGCGGTCCAGGCGCAGCATTGCAAGAGCGCGTCCGCCTGCAACGGTGCCGAGTGTCCCAATCGATGAGGCGCCGCCCCGGATTTCGGCACCGGTATCCGGTAACGTCTGCGATGTGGTTGCAATGGGTACGACCCGTTTTCGTGCGGTGACGCGATGCTGCATGCGGCTCTCCACTTCCTGTCCAACGAAGCAGCCCTTTGTGAATGAGACGCTACCTAACTGGTCGTAGAGAGCTTCATGAGGAAAGGTGTCGCCGAGTTTGAAGTCCTTGCCGGCTTCCGGGGCGCCGAGCGCGATTCGGTGCGCGTCGTAGGCTGGCTCGCTTGAAGCATCCGCGTTGAGGTCTTTCAGCACCTCGTCGTTCGTGAGCGTCAATAAGAGGCGCGCGCCCAGTTCGGATAAGCGCGGGTCGACAAAGGTGACGCAGCCCAGGTTTCCCGCAAGTTTATTGGAGTTGGTCCCCCATACAGCCGCGACCGTGTAGTCGGCGCTGACATCCGCGAGTTCGACGGCGGCCCGAAGTTTGTACATTGACAGCCGCTTTACGAGATCAAGAACGGTATGCTTATCGGTCTCGATCAAGTAGCCATCGTGGTGACGGACAACGAAGAATTCGAACAGGATCTTGCCTTGCGGCGTCAACAGACCGGAATGGAGTGCGTTGCGCTGCGTGCCGAGGCTGTCCATGTCGGCGGTGATGACGCCCTGCAAGAGTTTGCCGGCATCTGCTCCAGTCAGGCTGATCACGCCACGGTTGGGTAGAAGTGCGCTCTTCAGGTCGGACATTAAACCGCTCTCCTTCTTGTCTGCCGGCCCTTCCGTTGCAGGCGGTCATAGCGTTACGTATGCGGGTGGACGGGCCGGCGCAAGCCGCCATTAACTCGCGACAGCCGAAACACATCGAGGCAATAGGTAATGGCAGAGACTTTTGATACCCTCATAAAGGGCGGCGTCGTCGTCAACCAGGATGGCATCGGGACACGCGATATCGCGATTTCCGGTGGCCGGATCGTTGCGCTGGGCGAGTTCCCGGCAAGTGCTGCAGGGGAGGTGATCGACGCAACTGGGCTGACAATACTGCCCGGCGTCATTGACAGCCAGGTCCATTTTCGCGAGCCCGGTCTTACACACAAAGAGGACTTGGAGAGCGGCAGCCGTGGTGCGGTGCTTGGCGGCGTGACGACGGTATTCGAGATGCCGAACACGAATCCCAACACGACAACACCTGAGCGGCTTGCTGAAAAAGTTGCCGCTGCCCATCACCGAATGTTCTGCGATTTTGCCTTCTACGTCGGCGGGACGGAGGACAATGTTGACGACATCTCCGAGCTAGAGCGTCTTCCAGGCTCGGCTGGCATCAAGGTCTTTATCGGTTCATCGACGGGAACGCTGTTGGTCGACAATCCGGCTGTGCTCGATCGAATTATTG
>JAJFHK010000214.1 GCA_021775655.1 Filomicrobium sp.
CTTTTGCTCTTTGGCTAAGAGGCATCTTTCAATGCAGCCGATTGCTCGAAGAACAATGCCTGGCTGATTACGGCTTTCAGCATCTCCGGCTGAAACGGCTTAGTCATGAGAAATGTCGGCTCCGGCCGGTCGCCAGTCAAAAGCCGCTCTGGATAAGCTGTGATGAAGATGACCGGGGCGTTGAAGTGCTTCAACAAGTCGTTGACTGCATCGATGCCTGAACTGCCATCGGCGAGCTGAATGTCTGCGAGCACCAGACCGGGCGCTTTGCCCTTACCGAGTTTGACGGCTTCGTCGCGAGTTCTGGCGACGCCGATACAGGTGTGACCAAGGGATTCGACTATTTCTTCAATGTCGACAGCAATGAGCGGTTCATCTTCGATTATGAGTACATCGGTGGCGACCTGCTCGGCCATTTCTGTCGCAGCCTGCGATATGAGCTGGTCGAATTCCCCGGGAGATTTCTCAAGAATTGCGGCAGCTTCGGATTTGGAGAATTCTTCGACGAACACTAGGAGGAACGCCTGGCGCGATATCGAGGTTAAGCTGGACAGCCGGCGGCTCACAACGCCCTCATCAGCGCTGCCGGTATCGGTCTCGCCGGCCTTGTTTACGTCGATCGAGTTCCATATTTTCAGGAATACTCGAAACAACCCGCTCCGAGCATCAACATCATCGGGAAAGCTTGAGGGATCCTCGACAAGGGCCTCGATCGCGGCTTGAACGTAGGAATCTCCGCTGGCCTGATTGCCGGTAAGCGCACGCGCAAACCGACGCAGATAGGGAATATGCGGAGTGATCACTTTCGCTAACGACATCGGCGTGAATTCCTCATTTTGGGGAGTCATGCCCGTTTCCGAGCGTCTCGTTTGTCGACAATACAGGCGTCAAAAACCTGGGTCTAACTCTTGTTCAACACTTCGAGAACAAAAAAGTTCCGTTGCTATGGAACCAGCCAGTCGCTGGTGCGTTATTCCGCATTCCATCCAGGTTTCCTTATGCCGGAGTCGTTGCGTAGTGTTGGACTTGGACGACCTGACGCCGATATGGATATACTATCGACAGGATCGAATGTGGCGATGCAAGGACGGTTAGCAGTGGGCAAGCACGATGACAACCAAGGCAAGACATCTGGCAATTCGGCGATGAACCCGATGCCCCCGCAAGCAGTTGACGCCGTTGGCCGCAAACTGAAAGCGACTTACGACGAGATGTTGCGGGAACCCATCCCCGAAAAGCTATTGCAGCTTCTTGATGATCTCGACCAGACGAAGGAAGGCACTCCGGCGGGCGATGTAAGCGCTGACGATACGAGGGGTTCTGATGCTGCCGACAAGGGTGAGGAGTAACCTCACATGAAAATTTCCAGCGATCTTAAATCGCGTCTCATAGAGGCGATGCCGAATTTGCGTGCGTTTGCGATATCCTTATGTGGGAATGCGGACCGTGCGGACGATCTTGTTCAGGAAACACTCGTCAAAGCTTGGCATAAGATCGACAGCTTTGAAGACGGTACGAACCTCAAGGCGTGGCTATTCACGATCCTGCGCAACACGTACTTCTCGCAGTATCGGAAGGGACGTCGGGAGATTGCTGATGCGGACGGCGAATTTTCATCCCGTCTTTCGGTGCAGCCGCAGCAGCAAAGTCATATCGATCTGCAGGACTTATCAGCTGCACTTAACGAGCTTCCGGACGATCAACGCGAAGCGCTGATACTTGTTGCCGCCGAAGGGTTTAGCTACGAGCAAGCTGCTGAAATCTCGGAGTGTGCTGTCGGCACAATCAAGAGCCGCGTCAGTCGAGCTAGAGTTCGCCTAGCTGAAATAATGCAGCTGGAAGACTGGGAAGACTTTGCTGGTGACCGTTATGGGGACGCCGTGCGTGTTTCCGGTGATCCTGTTACGCGGGGCTGACGTTTGTATCAGGTGTTTCGCCGTGCGGCAGGGCGATTTTTGATACGGTAACGTACCGGAAATGGCGAACACTCTTCGAAAAGATTGTGGAACCTTTGGCTCGTTTCACGCGTTTCGGTTACGCGCGGCGGACCGCGCTCCTTCGCGAATTTTCTTGCGCGCGAAGTTGGATTGAAATCCAGAAAAAGGAGCAACTTCATGACGACTCCAGGCAACCGCACAAGGACAGAGTTGAGCACTGATGAATCACGGCAGGCCACTGTCGAGCGTCCCGTACTGAAGGTGCTGATCGTTTCGCTGATCCTGGCGGGTATCGCGGCCGTTGTTCTTACAATGGGGTTTAACTTCTAATGCGTCAGCGCCCACTCGGAAGGCACAATTGCGACCGTTCAAAATAAGGAGTTCTAGCCATGGCGACACAAGCATTAAAAGCAAGGCCATCCAAAGAAGATGTAAAGACCGGCCTCAGTTCGAAGGCGCGTGAAGAGATCGCAATGGAGTTAGGCCAGGTCCTCGGCGATACCTACATGTTGCTTGTTAAGACGCATGTCTACCACTGGAATGTTGTTGGCCCCCTGTTCATCCCTATCCATGAATTGACAGAGGGACATTACAATGACCTATTCGAGGCGTCCGACGTATTGGCCGAACGCATCCGCGCACTCGGTTTTGTTACTCCGTTAAGCTTTTCGAGCATGGCAAAGAAGGCGGAACTGACCGAAGCAAAAACTGCTGCCAGTGCAGAAGACATGGTCGAGGCGTTGATTTCCGATC
>JAJFHK010000215.1 GCA_021775655.1 Filomicrobium sp.
ACGCTGCTGCTGCTTCGCTTGCAGTGCTTGTGATCTCTGTTCCTGCAACCGTGATCTACTTGGACCGGAATGCGCAGCGAGAAGCGTTCGCTGACAGCCAGCCAATCGGCGGCGTGCTTGATATGTTCAGTTCGGATGGCAACAGCACCGGAAGATCCGCTGGCCAACGAAACGCGAAAAGCGACCAGGACACCAGACAGCTAACAAACCGTCCCGCGAAAGAAGAGGACACAACAAGGCTCGACCAAACATTGGAAATCGCGACCGGCAGCGACGAGGCAAAGAAGAACCCGAAAAGTCTAGCGCAACAAAACCGCCCCCCACAGTTGCGCGTTGCCAGTGTTGACGACAATACCGCTGCCCCGCCTCCGGCAGAGCCCGCGCCTGGCATTATTCGTCATGGTGCCCATGCACGTTTCAAAGACGGCGTAGCTGAACTCGCTCCCGGGGCCGCCAACACACAGGCTGGAAGCGGTTTGATGTCACTTGGCGGAAACGATGGCTCTGCCGTGAACCAGCGGGGCATTGGGTTGGGTGTCAACGGTTTTGTCTCCAGCGACTACCCGCATGATCTCATCGCCCCCGTGCCCGAAAACCGCGACCGCTTCGAGGGTGCCGCTCCCAATCCTGTAAAGCAGGTTGTAGCCGATCCCGTCTCGACATTCTCCGTCGACGTCGACACGAGCTCTTATTCCTTCATTCGTCGTGCGTTGAACTCTGGACAGCTCCCACCGAAAGACGCCGTTCGCGTCGAGGAACTGATCAACTACTTCAACTACGACTATCCACGCCCGGAATCAGCCGTTGCTCCCTTCAAGCCGACCGTAAGCCTGCTGCCGAGCCCTTGGAACGCAAGCCGCCAACTGATCCACATCGGCCTCAAAGGCTATGAACTGGCACACGCCGAACGTCCACGCGCCAACCTCGTTTTCCTCATCGACGTATCGGGTTCAATGGCCTCCTCCGATAAACTTGCTCTTCTCAAACAGGGCCTGTCGATGCTGCTCGAAACGTTGCGCCCGGACGATACGGTCGGCATCGTCACCTACGCTTCTGGTTCCGGCGTTGCCCTTGAACCGACGAAGCTCGCGAACAAGGCCAAGATTCAGTCGGCCATCGCACGCCTAGGAGCTGGCGGATCCACAGCTGGAGCCCAAGGTATTCAGGACGCCTATCGCCTTGCTCAGCAGGCTTTCGATAAGGAAGCTGTCAACCGCGTCATCCTCGGTACGGACGGCGACTTCAACGTCGGCATCACCGATCGGCGCCAGCTGAAGAGCTACATCGAGGAAAAGCGCAAAACCGGCATCTTCCTTTCGGTTCTCGGTTTCGGTCGCGGCAATTACAACGACGCCCTCATGCAGGCGCTTGCCCAGAATGGCAATGGCACCGCCGCATACATCGACACCCTGAGCGAAGCCCGCAAGGTTCTCATCGAAGAAGCCTCTTCGACACTGTTCCCGATCGCCCAGGACGTGAAAATCCAGATCGAGTTCAATCCCGCGGTTGTCAGCGACTACCGTCTAGTCGGCTACGAGACGCGCGCACTGCACCGTGAGGACTTCAACAATGACAAGATCGATGCCGGTGACGTCGGTTCCGGCCACGCTGTCACCGCCATCTATGAGATCACTCCCGTCGGCGCCGAAGTGAAAACGGTGGATGATCTTCGCTATCAGAAGCAAGCAGCACCAACGCCCACGTCGGCCCGGCCCGGAGACCAGCCCAACGCGAATTCGGAAAGTGTCGGCCAAGTAAAACCCGACGAAATCGCATTCCTCAAGTTGCGCTACAAACTGCCGAACGAGGACGTCAGCAAACTGATCACAATGCCGGTCTTGTCATCGCAGGCTCTCAACGGAGCTGATCAGGCGGCAGAAGACGTCCGCTTCGCCGTCGCCGTAGCAGCGTTTGGGCAACGACTGCGCGGCGACCCCTGGATCGGTGAGCACAGCTATGACGACATCATTGCTCTGGCAAATAAAGCCAAAGGCGATGATGCATTCGGCCTGCGTGGACAATTCGTCGAACTCGTCCGGCTAGCAAAGGTTCTTACATCTGGCAAATAAATGGCCACTACTGGAGCCTGTTGCCTAACTCCAAACGTAGCCGAACTTCTCCAGCGGCGCTCCGGTTGTGAGGTCGATGCGGCGGTGCTTTGCGAGCCCGCCGCGGTGCGCATAAAAAGAACGTGCGCCACGGTTTTCACGCAGCACCCAGACGATCAATCCGCGCAGGCCCCGATCATCGAGACTAGCGCGACATCCTTCAAACAGGTGCTCACCGAAACCAAGCCCCTGATAGAGCGGCGCAAGATAAAGTTCGTAAATCTCGCCCTCTTCCCGACCGCTCATTCGGGACTTGCCGAATGAAGCATAACCCGCCGGATCCCCAAGAACTTCGAGCACGAAGTGCGATCCGCCACCCGCCAACGACCGCGCCCACCATCGCTCACCATGGCGCTTGATCGTATCAGTAAGAAACGCGTGGGGGATGATACCCGTGTAGGTCTGACGCCAGGAATCCTTGAAGATCCCGGCAAGTGCCGCGGCATCAGAAACGACAGCAGGTCTAATTGAGACGTTTGGGTTGATCTCAAGCATAGCTGTGAGCCTAACCCGACAGATGCACTTGAGACAAAAGAAAAGCGGCGCGAGAAATCAACTCGCGCCGCCACCTCGATCCAGCGAACAATCGCCGGAATGGAGACTTCCCTCGTATTAGTTCTTGAAATGCTCGATGTTCTTTGCCGAAGCCGAGTTCATCGTTTCGAACGTCTGACGGGCAACCTTCGTGGAGAGTTCAAAGAGTTCTTTTGTCTGAGCGCCGGCAACAGCAAGCTGCTGCTGGAAGAAATTGGCTTGCAGACGGGCAGCTTCAGGAACCGTTTTCGCACGTGCGATCGACTCGGCAGCATCGAAAACCGCCTGGGCATTGACAGCCGTATTGTGCACGACCTTTTCGCCAAGCGCTTTGGCGCCAGCCTGGGCAGCAAGCATCACTTCTTCAGTCGCCTTAGCGTTGTCCTGGGCAACTTCCTGAAGTTTAGTGAAGGCTTCGCGCGACTTCGTGATCGAATCTTCTGCGAATGCCTGGATGTTCTCAGGGATGCGGGCGTCCTTAGCTGCTGCAAACATGTCTTGGGCCTGGCGGGTGAATTGCTCGTTCATGACTGGTCTCCTTTCGAGTGACTGTCGGATTTTTGGGCGACGCGAATTCTTTTGGATCGGGCTCCAGAGGGCGCCGCCGGTTGTTAAAACGCGAGCTCGCCTTCCCCTGTTCCGATGATTGGCAATATAGTGCGGTTGATTGTGCAGTGCAACAAGAAAATTCGACCCGCTGTTGATACATTCGTAGAATAACCTCCCAGAATGCCTTAAAGCATCGCGCTATGCGGCTCCTTGCGCCGCAGCAATAAGGTTTGCGACGGATCAACGCACCGCAACAATTTTGTCTTGTATATCAACCAGTTCTTCAAGCTATCGCGTGGAAACGATCACGGTACCCCAGTGCCGAACGGTCGAATAGAATGTCGCGCGGCACGAGCGGTCGCGCCAGTGCCAGGCCTTCCAAGCTCCGGCACCGCGATAAAGCGACATAGGCCTGTCCATGCGCAAATGTTCCGCGCCCCAGATCAATATACGCCTGGTCGAGCGTTAAACCTTGCGATTTGTGGATCGTCAGCGCCCAGGCAAGCCGAATTGGAAACTGCGTGAAAGTCCCTGCCACCGTCTCAACGACCTTCTCTTGAGCCTTATCATAGGCGTAACGCCGCTGCTCCCAGGCCACCTGCTCGATCTCATGCTCGCGGCCCTCAATGTCGATCCACACCCGGTCTTCGGTCAGTCTTGAAACGCGGGCAATAGAGCCGTTAACCCACCTCCGATCAGGATCGTTGCGCAGCATGATCACCTTGGCGCCCGACTTCAGCACCAGCCTGGTATCCGTTGGATGAGCGGTCTGGCTGAATTCTCCGGTAAGCCCCGCCTCATAGGCCCGAGGTTCGCTCGGCAGGGCATCGAGATAGGCAATGTTAATGCGATGAGCCGCCGCGTTCGTCGGAGTGAGGATCACATATGGGTCGCCTTCACTTAGCGTCCGGATCGGCGATACGCGCTCATTTAGCGACTCCAGATCCTCTTCGTCGGCATCGCCCTCCCGAATACGGTTCAAGACTCGGATCAGGCCTTCATCCGATTGCCGGAACACCTGATTGAGTTCGAGGAGCGCCGTGCCTGCGCCTTCATTCAGCGAAGGCACGGAGAAGAAAAACGGTCCGCCGAAATTGTACTCCAGGTGCTCTGCGACTTCGGCTTCCTGAACCACTGGCGGCAACTGATGTAAATCGCCAAACAGAATCAGACGGCATCCGCCGAACGGTTCGCGCGCCCGCCCCCGGTTCAGCCGGAGCGATTGGTCGATGGCCCACATCAAGTCCGAACGCACCATCGAAACTTCGTCGATGATAATCAATTGCAGCTTCCGCATTACGCTGCCGTTACGACTGCGTTTGATGTCTTCCGGCCTGATGAGACGTGGCGGCAAACCGAAGAAGGAGTGAATCGTTTGCCCGCCGATGTTGACCGCAGCAAGCCCGGTCGGCGCCAGGATCACCATTTCATTCGGCAGCATGTCACGGATAGCGCGCAGCAACGTTGACTTGCCTGTGCCAGCCCTGCCGGTAACGAACAGATGACCGTCATCATTCTCGATGAAATCAACAGCTGCCTGATATTCGTCGGTCGGCGTCAACCCTGACGGCCAACGGTTCACGATTTCGCTCATCGGGTTCCAGACTTGCCCGCTTGTGCAGGAGGCTGATCATTGCGCGCGGCCCACTATTCGGATCACCGAACGATGCTTGGCCGGGATTTCGTGTTGCAAGTCTCACCCGCTTAGGCGCGTTCGCACAGCCTGTCAAAGGTGCCTGTGGGTGGTATCAGTTCAGTAGTCCGCTACGGCAGTTCAAAGACGACGCGCCGCCGGGAAATAACCTTTGCAGCCTCTCCTTCCGACGATCGGCGCAACACCGAAACGCCGCCCTTATATTGTCCGGCTGGCCACCGCTCTGCCCTCAGCTTCTTGCCCGCATAGATGAACTGCATAGCCTTATTTCGATCAAGCGGTTTCGTCTCATTGTCGACGCTGAACCCCTCCGGACCTACCACCTTGATGGTTATTCGGTCCCCCTTACGGAGATTGATCATTCGCGCGTAGAAAACGAGCGCCTGACTGTCCAGCCGTGGCGCAACTGGGCGATGATCGCGCTCCATCTGATTATTGCTGGGGGGTGCGGCTGCGAACCCAGAATCGATAATAACAAATTTGCCGTAACCAAGCGCGCTACTCAGCACGTTCCGCCAAAGCCCGTTAGTAGCTTGGCCTGTCAAATCGCAAGCAACGTTCGCGGCTTCTCCGCCAACAAACGGGTCGATCACCTTGCCGTTGTGCCGCACGGTCAGATGTACGTGTGCAAAATCTGCCGTACCGGAATAGCCGACCGTACCGAGTCGGTCGCCCGTCTTCACATCTTGCCCCGGCTTCACGACGATACTGCCGCGTTTCAGATGA
>JAJFHK010000216.1 GCA_021775655.1 Filomicrobium sp.
TAGTGTCGCAGCCGAGACCAGCGCACTGTCGGTGATGCGAACGCCGTGATGGACCTCGTAGCGCTCTTTCAGGCCACGTAGGATCGAGATCGTGTCGGCAACCGTCGGCTCGTTGATGAAGACCGGCTGGAAGCGGCGGGCAAGGGCTGCATCCTTTTCGATGTGCTTGCGATATTCATCAAGCGTCGTCGCACCAATGCAGTGCAATTCGCCGCGCGCCAGGGCCGGCTTCAACAAATTCGAGGCATCCATCGCGCCGTCGGCCTTGCCGGCGCCGACAATCGTGTGCAATTCGTCGATGAACAGGATGATGCGTCCGGCTTCCGCCGTGACTTCCTGAAGGACGGCTTTGAGGCGCTCCTCGAATTCACCACGATACTTCGCGCCGGCAATGAGCGACCCCATATCGAGCGACAAGAGCTTCTTGTCACGCAGGCTATCGGGCACGTCACCCTTGATGATGCGCAACGCCAGACCTTCGGCGATCGCTGTCTTTCCGACGCCGGGCTCACCGATAAGGACGGGGTTGTTCTTGGTGCGACGCGAGAGCACCTGGATGGCACGACGGATTTCCTCGTCGCGGCCAATGACCGGGTCGAGTTTTCCGCTCGCTGCATCTTCTGTCAGGTCGCGAGCGTAGCGCTTCAGGGCATCATAACCCTGCTCAGCGGAAGCCGTATCAGCGGTGCGGCCCTTGCGAACCTCGTTGATGGCTTCGTTCAGGCTCTGCGGCGTGACCGCTGCGTCCTTTAATATCCTGGCGGCATCCGAGCTCGTCTCCATGGCGAGTGCGAGCAGCAGCCGTTCGGCGGTAACAAACTTGTCGCCCGCCTTGTCCGCGATCTTTTCGGCCTGATCGAAAACTCGTGCGGTCTCGGAGGCCATGTAGAGCTGGCCCGATCCGCCGCCGGATACCTTTGGCCGGCTGGCGAGGGCGGCTTCTACGGCCTGGAGCGCCTGCGCGTGATGGCCACCGGAGCGAGCGATGAGGTTCGCTGCCAGTCCTTCGGGATCGTCAAGCAGCACCTTCAGAAGGTGCTCGGGGGAAAATTGCTGATGGCCCTCGCGGAGTGCGAGGTTTTGGGCAGCCTGGACGAAGCCTTTGGCCCGGTCGGTATAGTGGTCGATGTTCATTCAGATTCCCTTCTCAGCGCAGCAACGGAGCCCATAAGGCGCAACGCAGCCGCCGGATTTTACAGGAGGTCGTTCGGGTATGCGACAAGTACGACCCCGGAGGCATCGCGACGAGACGCATAGCTGAGATATAGTGGCAAAACATTTGTGAAAAAGGGGCCAGGTCCGGCGTCGCTCGGCAGCAGTAGCCCTCGCCTTTTCGGAGTGACTGACAATGCTGTCTTTCTTGTTCAAGCGGAGAAATAAATCGGTCTTTCCCGTAAATGAATACGGAGACGAGTTGTACCGATCATTCCCGAGTCGCGAGGAAATTCCGTTACAGGCGATGCTTTGGTTCGACATGTACTTTGACGAGGAGGCCGATGCTGATTCCATGGCCGAAGAGTTCATTAATCGCCGCTATGAAATCAATCGTGACTACGATGAGGAGCCCGATGACGGCTTTGGACGATGGAATATAGATGTCGAATATCCGATCTCGCCGAGCTATCGCGAAATCAAAGCTAACGTCGAGCGAATGCGGGATAGGCTGAAAACGAGGGGCGGTAAACTTGCCTCCTGGCTGCTGCTGCCTGCGGACTAACGTTGCAACCAACACTCAGAACTGAACAGGTCGAACATAAATGACTGAGCCGTCCGCCAGGATCGTTGCGCTCTATCGATATCCCGTCAAGGGGCTATCAGCTCAACCGCTGGATCGCGTTGAACTGACAGCGGGAGAGACCATTCAATTTGACAGGGCCTGGGCGATCGAAAACGGTCCGGGGCGGTTCGATCCTGCTGCACCCAAGCATCTGCCGAAGGTTGCCTTCGTAATGTTGATGCGCGATGAGCGGCTTGCTGCGCTGGAAGCTGAGTTCGATGCAGAAACGAGCATTCTCACTTTGAAGCGGGACGGTCGCCAGGTTGCGCGTGGCAACCTGCAGACGCGGATCGGTTGCCAGATGGTCGAGCAATTTATCGCTGCTTACATGAAAGGATCCCTGCGCGGTCCACCGAAGATCGTTTCCGCCGCTGGTCACAGCTTCACTGACGTAGCAGTGAAGTGCCTGCACATCGTCAATCTCGCCTCTGTGAGAGAGCTGGAACGGGTATCGGGGCGAACAATCGATCCGCTGCGATTTCGACCAAACGCCGTAATCGATGGCATCGAGCCCTGGGCCGAGTTTGGCTGGATCGAGAAGACGCTCACTGCCGGAGGTGCGACGCTTGAGGGCTTCGACCGCACCCAGCGCTGTGATGCGACGAACGTTAAGCCAGTTACCGGCAACCGCGACATGGCGATCCCACCGATTCTGGAACGAACCTGGGGCCATACGGACTTCGGCATCTACGCGAAGGTGACGAACGGCGGCGCGGTTGGCATCGGAGACCAGCTGGTGTTGCCGTCAGTGTAAGTGGGGCTGAGGATCGAGAACCTGGATCCGGCCCCACTTTCATTCGTCAAGTGCTACGAAGTGCAGCCGACCAGCGATCATTCCTGATCGGGAGCCGCATCGGCTGCTGCCGGTGCCGGGCTGTCGCCTGATTCAGATGCCGGCTCCCCATCTTCGCTTTTGGTTCGTCTTACGGGCCGGCGCAGAAAATCTGGTTGCTGGTCGGATTCCCCAAATCTTTGACGTTCACGTCGGCGCGGTTCGCGCTGTTGGGCGCTGCCATCGTCGCCATCACGCGGTTCGCGTGGTGCCCGCGACCCACGGCTGTCCCGCGAGCTGCGCGCACGCTGTGGTGGTCGACGACCTTCAGTGCGCTCACCTTTAGGAGCGTCTCCTCCAGAAACGCTCGGCTGGGGATCTCCAGGCTGAACCAAACGGCCCTGATCATCTCCGCCTGCATCACCGTTGCTGGCTTCGGCAGTATCTTCATTGCTTTCGCGTTGACGGCCAGTGCCATTCTGGGCTTCAGCGGATAGGTTTTGCTGTTCGCGAAACGCCAGGATGATGCGGTTGTAATGTTCCGCGTGCTGGAGGTAGTTTTCCGCGAGGACCGGGTCGCCGGCGGACAATGCGTCACGTGCCAACGACATGTACTTTTCCGCAACGTGAGCCGGCGTGCCACGAATTTTCACATCCGGCCCGCTACTTTCGAAATTGCGCGTCAGAGGATTTTGGCCCTTGCGGTTGTTGTTATTATTGTTGCTGCGATTGCGACCGCGGCGGTGCTGCTGTTGTCCCTGCCTCATGGGCTCTCGTTCTCTCGTTCTGTTCTAATTAATGTTCGGTTTTGGAGCTTGGGTACTCCAGGCGCAGATCAATAAGCCCTATTGGATTGGTGTCCGGGTCTTGGTCATCGCCGCATTGCGCTCGTCTGCGAACGCTTTGCGGTCGGAGTCAATCGACATTCCCCAATTCTTTCTATGCAGTGCCCCTGGGGGCGTACGACCCTATTGCCCAGCCCTCATTTTTGTACGTCGGCCGGCTCGCGGAAGCGCAATACGGCTTGAGTACTTCGGGAAGACCGTGTCGACACAAACTAATGCCCTAGAAAGCCCGGTCAGACCCAAATGCATGACGGCTCAGTTTCGGTTATGTAAAATCGATCATTGGTTAGCGCATCTTCGATCCGCATATCCGTCGTCCGAAGCGCGCTGCATACACTGTGTGGACGCGACGCAACCTCATAGCGAAAACCTAGGGTCTCAACGGATTGGAAACCGCCCAACCGACACAAGCCTTCAAATAGGCCCGGAGTTTGTCAGCTCGACGAACTCTCGTTGAAACCCGCCATCACCTTTGTTGTTTGAGTTTCGGTCCGACCCCAGAAGATCGCCAAGGGCAATCCAATTCGGTTCGACCGTCGCTGCGAATGCGCCTGCAAGAACTCAAAGCCCTGAGGCAGTTCAGTCGCGCGGTATTAGTAGGAACTTTAGCTTCATACCTGATTTAAGCCAAGTCTTTTTCTTGTCTCTATTAACGAAGTGTCCCAACAGCAACACAGCGAGTGTGGCCACCAAGATCCATCCAAGTCCGTGCCGAACCAAAACCAGAATCGTGAAGAATTCGCGCGATGTCTTCGGCTTGGCCTGCCCCGACCTCAAAAAACGCCCAACCAAGAGACGGGGACTGCGCCAACACACTACCGAGCCTCGCGGCTAAACGCCTATAAAGTCCGAGGCCGTCGGGACCACCGTCAAGCGCCAGTTGCGGATCGAAACTTGCAACTTCCTCGTCAAGACCTTCAATTTTACCGGTCGCAATGTAGGGTGGGTTGCTGACTAATAGGTTGTAACGCCCTTCCACTTCGTCAAGCAAGTCACAGCGTCGCAGTCGCAAGCGGTCGGCGACACCGTGCCTTTCTGCATTACGCAGCGCGACGGCCAAGGCGGCTGAAGAGATATCGGTTGCCAACCCTGTCGCTGCAGGCAGTTCGGCGAGTAACGTGACGATCAGGCAGCCGCTGCCCGTTCCAATATCGAGAAGCCGCAGAGGGGCATCTGCCTCCACAGCATTCTCTTTCAACACCTCAAGGGCCGCATCGACCAGAGTTTCAGTATCGGGGCGTGGATCAAGCGTTGCGGGAGTGATCTCGAATACGCGGCCGTAGAATTCTCGCGCGCCAAGAATGCGTGAGACCGGCTCATGGCGGGCCCGGCGACCGGCCATTTCGGCGAGCAGGCTTGCGGCTGCATGGCTCAGCTTTGCTTCCGGGTCAGTGATCAGTTCAACGGCACGGCGCGACGAAGCTGCGACTGTCAATATTCTCGCATCTCCTGCTGCGCCGACGATACCTGCACTTTTTAGGAATCGCGTTGTCTTTACTACTGCGTCTCGAAGCGTGGTGCCGGACTCGATCACGACGTCCAGGCTGTTGGATACTCCGCTCGGCTCAAGCATTTGCTTCGTCATGCAGTGCTGCCAATTGTTCGGCCTGGCGATTAGTGATCAGCGCACTTATGATTTCGTCGAGGCCATCGCCTGCGATGACCTCACCAAGCTTGTGCAAGGTGAGGTTGATGCGGTGATCGCTGACGCGGCCCTGCGGAAAATTGTAAGTTCGGATTCGCTGCGAGCGATCTCCGCTGCCGACTTGGCTTTTGCGCGCCTCGGCACGTTCATCGGCTAACTTGGAGGCTTCCTGCTCGTAGATGCGCGATCGCAGAACCATCATGGCAAGCTTGCGGTTTTGGTGTTGCGATTTTTCCGCTGACACGACCGTAATCCCGGTCGGGATGTGGACGATGCGCACGGCGCTATCGGTGCGGTTGACGTGCTGGCCGCCGGCACCACTTGCGCGCATGGTGTCGATCCGGATGTCCTCGGGGCGGATTTCCACATCTACATCTTCGGCTTCAGGCAAAACGGCGACGGTAGCAGCTGAGGTGTGAATCCGGCCGCCTGCTTCCGTTTCAGGCACGCGCTGGACGCGATGTACTCCCGATTCGTACTTCAGCCGTGCAAAGACACCACGCCCAGAAAACGATGCGGTGATCTCTTTGTAGCCGCCGAGATCGTTTTCAGAGAGGGAAATGATTTCGGTCTTCCAGCCGTGCAAATCGGCGTAGCGCTGATACATGCGGAAGAGGTCGGCGGCGAATAACGCAGCTTCGTCGCCGCCGGTCCCTGCTCGAATTTCGATGATTGCACTGCGGTCGTCGGCTGCGTCCTTGGGCAAAAGGAGGATCTGCAGCTCTTCGCCCAGAACAGCAATGCGCTCGCGCAATGCCGCCATTTCTTCTTGAGCAAGTTCCCGCATTTCTGTGTCGGCGGAGAGCTCCCGAAGTTCGGCTAGTTCTCGCTCCGCGCCGCGCAACTGTTGGATCGAGCTGACGAGCGGGTCGAGTTCAGCGAACTCTCGATTGAGTTTGGCGTAAGACTGGGGGTCCGGACCTGCATTGAGTTCAGCTTGAACGGCTTCCCAACGGTCGACCAGCTTGTCCAGTTTCTCTTGAGGCAGTGCGGGCATCGCAGTTGTTTTTCCGTGCTCGAATTACGGAGCCATGATTTCTTGATTGATTGTCCTCGCCTTCTTCACCGAAGCGAGATTGCAGGGCAAGGTGCGAACTGAATGCAAGCTAGACTTCGACGTCGTGGTCTTTCGCGAACGCTGCCAGTTCCCCGCGAATGTCGCAGCCCGGATCGTCGAGCCAGCCGAGGAGCCGTTCGCGCAGCTGTACTTGGTCAAGGGACCGTACCATCGCTTTGACCGGTCCGATGTTGGCGGCCGCCATCGACAATGACCGGCAACCCAATGCGGTCAGCGCCATCGCGTTGAGCGGCCGACCCGCCATTTCCCCGCAAACTGTTACCGGTACTGCATGGCGGCTTGCGGCGTCGAATATTGAATGAAGGGCACGCAAAGGAGCGTGCGACAGCGAGTGGTAGCGACCTGATACTTGAGCGCTCGATCGATCGACAGCAAACAGGAATTGCAGCAGATCGTTCGAACCAATCGAGATGAAATCCGTTTTTGGCAGGAGGCAATCAAGTTCGAAGAGCAGGCTAGGCACCTCCAGCATTGCACCGATGGCCAACGACGCTGGCAACGGGTGGCCGTGGCGGCCTGCTTGCTCGAGTTCCTTGTTGATGAGTTCTCGGACAGCATCCATTTCGGATGACGTCGTCAGCATCGGTATCATCAGCGACATCGGGCGACCGTCGTGGGCGCGCAACAGCGCGCGGACCTGCGTGCGGAACAGCCCCGGCCGATCAAGCGACATGCGCAAGGCGCGCCAGCCCATCGCGGGATTTTCCTCAGGCACGCGATGGAGGTAAGGCAGCACCTTGTCGCCGCCGATGTCGAGTGTGCGAAAGACGACCGGTGCGCCCTTTGCCTGCTCGAGGACGGCCTTGTAGGCCTCAGTCTGCCGGTCCAACCGGGGTAGCCGGTCAGACAGCATGAACTGAAGCTCCGTGCGAAACAGTCCGATGCCTTCGGCGCCAGATTCTTCGAGGTGGGGGAGGTCGACGAGCATTCCGGCATTGAGCAGGAGATCGATACGCATGCCATCTCGGGTCACACCAGGTAGACCGCGCAGCTCGGCAAAATGTTCTTGCCGCTTGGCGCGGAAGCGAACCTTGTCCTGGAAGGCTGCGATGACGTCGCTCGACGGCCGGAGGTGAACTTCTCCAGTCTCGGAATCGACGATGACCGCCTCGCCGTCAGCAGCGTGCTCGACAATCCGCCGCGCTTGGCCAATGGCCGCTATGCCAAGCGCCTTTGCGACGATGGCAACGTGACTCTGGGGGCTGCTATCCTCGACGACTAGTCCGCGCAGCTTGGTGCGGTCGTAGTCGAGGAGTTCGGCTGAGCCCATCGTGCGAGCAATCAAAATGGTGTCGTCTGGCAAGTTTTCACGTTGCCCGTGCTCATCGGCGCGTCCGGCCAGAATTCGAAGAAGCCGGTCCGAGAGATCGTCGAGATCACGTACCCGCTCGCTCCAGAATGGATCTATCTTGCGCAACATTCGGGCGCGTGTTGAGTTTTGGACGCGCTCGACGGCGGCCTCGGCTGTCAGGCCGTCACGGACAGCGCCGCGCAACCTGTGGTGCCACCCTCGGTCCTGAGCGAACATGCGATAGGCCTCGAGGACATCTCTATGTTCACCTGCACCCGATAGACGCTCATGTGACAGCATCTCGTCAACACTGTCTCGCAGCCGCTGGAGCGCTGCTTCAAGACGTGCAAATTCGACGGCCGGGTCTTCGGCGAGCAGCGTTGTCACGACGATGCGCGGTTCGTGTAGGACTGCGTGACCCAGGGCAATGCCATCGGCGAGAGGTTGGCCCGAGATCACCGCAGATGCCGAGCGCGAAAGTTCGATTTCGGCTTCCGAACCGGCAACGCCACCGGAAGCCAACAATTCGGCAACGACCATTGCGGTTGCCTGGAGGATCTCGACATCCTCTTCGGCGTATTCGCGGCGGGTATGGTTTTGTACGGCAAGAACGCCAACAACCTTGCCTGCGCGCAAGACGGGAACTGCCAGCATTGAATGATAGGATTCTTCGCCGGTTTCGGGCCGGTATGAAAACGCTGGATGCTTTTGGGCGTCGGGTTCGTTGATCGGTTGGGCCTGCTCGGCGCAGCGCCCCACAAGTCCCTCGTTGCGATTGAGACGTGTGGCGTGGACCGCCTCTGACTTCAAACCCTCAGTGGCATAAAGTTCCAATGAGCCGTCGCGGCGCTTAAGGTAGATCGAGCAGACTTCGGCAACCATGACGCCAGCGATCTGGCGCACGATCCGGTCGAGCCGATCCTGTCCGTCCGTGGGCGCAGCCATAATTTCGCGGAGCCTGCGCATAATGAC
>JAJFHK010000217.1 GCA_021775655.1 Filomicrobium sp.
CCAGACCGACAAATGGTCCTATATGTTCACCAAGTTGCAGACTGAAATCGACAAATGATGAATGGACTTTTTTCTCCATCACACCCTTGATTTGACGCAATTCCTTCTTAGATCGATTTTGTTTGATTGACCAAAAACCAAAAACGTGAGGTTTCCCATGTGCGCCGAGCAGAGAGTGAAACTCGACACATTATTCAGTGTCGCGTGGCTCGTTGCGCGCGATACTGGAGACGTTTCGCATCGGTATTCGCCCGACCACAACTGACGGGCACAGTCCGGCACAAACTTCAGTCGCTTCGCCTATCGGCTCTGCCCGTAGGAGTCGATGACGTTTGTCCGGTCTGATGCGAACACCGCTCTGACACTGCGAGCAGATCAAGCATGATAAACTTTCGCGGGTTTCCGCGGCTACTCTGAGGCTTGTCCGCTTTTTAAGGCCCTTTGGGATCTAATTCGGAAACGATTGGCGTTTTCGAAAACGATAACCCACGCCCATAGGTTCGCAATGTCAGATCCATTCATTGATTGGATCGCGATCATGATGATTAAGACCGAAAAGGAACATGCGATTGTTCAGCAGATCAATCGCTTTGAGCGGGGCGCACGCCGCCGGCTTCGCAAGCTTGCCGGTCTGTCGCCACGTCTGGGCGACTTGATCATGAGCTTTCCGGGTGCAGCATTTGCCATCGCGACCAATTCATTCGGTCCGGATCGGAGCGGTGAAGCGGTTCGCCGTGTCAAGGACGGCTGCAGCTTGAAGGAAGTCGCCCAGCCGCTGGGAATTCCTATGTGGCTGAAGCGCGTTCCACCAGAAGCATTCTCGGGAACACTGACCGTATTGCCGGAAAGCGATAAATTCACTCGCCAGATTACCGGGCGCATTCCGCAGAACCCTGCATATGCGTCTTGCTGGCTAAACTGGGTGAGCTTCGCGGGCCAGGCAGCCGACGACAACTTCGCGCTGTGGATCGCAGAGCAGAAGCCGCCGTTTGTCCGGCCTGTTCCAATCGACCGTGTGCCGCTACGTCCGCTGGCCATCTACGCTTGGATCTCCATCCACGGCAAAGGTGAGGCCCGCGAGTTGATCGCAAAGCCATGGCAGCCGTCCATGAGCTTTGATACTGCAACGATGGCAATGCGTCGTTGGCTCGATAACATCGCAGCGCGGTTTCGCCCACAGCGTCCGCGCCGAGGCCCAGGTCGCTATAGCCGTCGCCGCAACGGCGTCGGAATGCGGATGGTTGCCTTGCGGTCAGGGCCGCAGCTTCGCGAGGAGGGTAACGTTATGGACCACTGTGTTGGGACATACGCCCACCTCGTAGCTGCCGGTGAATGCCAGATCTTCTCGGTGCGAAACGGGGATGCCCGTCTTGCCACCATGGAGATCCGGCGCCACGGGCAGCACAAGAAGTACAACATCGTGCAGCTCCAGGGCCCTGGCAATCGCCGGGTCCAGGGGCAGGTGCTGGACTTCGCGCGTGGCTGGGTCGAGCGCTACTCGACCGACCCGGCAATTGCCGTACTCGCGGACGAAGAGGAGTTCACTGTCAACCCCGCCGCATGGCACCAGCTTTGGGAGCCTTATGCGACGAAAAAGGGTTGGGCTGGACTTGAAGCGAGCCCGGCAAGCCTTGAGAAGCTGGTCACTGAGTCCGATCTGCTGTCACACACTGATTGAGTGGTGATTGTGGACGAAAGCAAGAAAGGACCCCGGGCTTAATTGTCCGGGGGCCACATCCCTATTCTCGGTTTCCTAACCTAGTCTTAGCGACCGCTCCACGTTGGACCACATCGTTAGTGAGGCATACTCCTTGCTTGCTTAACGTCTCAGGACGACAGGTGTGTGGATTTGGGAAAGGTGAGTGGGATGGCCAGTGCATACTTTACCGACTATGCGAAAACCTTGAACTGGGTATTGTTCTCCGAACTCATCGACGACCAAGTGATAGCAGGCGAAAAAACGAACGCCCGACCATTTAAGTTTGCTCACTTGCCGGAAAACGTTCGCAATTCGATTGCAACGATTAAGGCACCGACTCAAACTGACCCATTAGCAGGCGAGGCGGCTCAACCTCACCGCAAGTTGAAAAGTTCACATCCCCGCTGAGTGCTGTGCTGCAGCATCGCCATGGTCGCTCTCAAACACCGCAGCACTTGAGCGAACAAAAATTCGTCCATTTGAGTTGAACTGGCTTTAGGCGACGATGCGCCCACGATATTTCAGGTGTGTTTGCTTGCCTACGCGGCGCCCATTGATTTTAGCAGGCCGCGTCGGGCGCCTTTTCCAACGCCCGTCGAGATCCAGAGAGCGCGGCACACCATTGCGCCGGCGATCACTAAGAATGTGCGTTCCATGGCGCCGCCGAAAGTGCTGCCCAGCTGGATGTTGAGGTTGCCGGATAGGTGCTTGTTCCGCGCTGCGAGGCAGCAACATCCCCACCAAACAAACAATACCGGCCGCAAGCATTGGTCCGCTGAGTTGCGCGTCCGAATAGGCGCTTTCATCTCCAACCGCTGCCTTGAGAGCAACCCATATCCAGACCAGCACGAGTATCCCGCGACTGATTCTGGAGAAACAATGAACGTCGCGGCACTCCAACACGTGCCAGCAATTGCCGCCCACACGTTTATTGGCCGCTGACCATTTCATGGTCTATCCACCGCGCCAGGAAACCGCGCGCCGTCTTGACCCGGGCCGACACTCGGGCACTGCTGCCATAAGCCCCCAAATAAGGCCCATCAGCAAGTAAAAATGGCGCCAGTGATCGGTATCGATCACCAAGCCTTCGAATGCAGTCGCAGCGAATGCAGCATAAAGGATTATGAACAACGGCCGCAGCGTCGATGCGCGTGTCAAGTGCCGGAATCCTAGGCCCAGCGTCGTCGCCACAAGCACCCAGTAGACACCGCCTCCAAGCCAACCGGAATTCAGCATCACACTGAGATACACGTTGTGGACGTCTTCGCGATGATGCACCTGGGTAAAGGTGTGTGCACCAATGCCAAGTGGGTTTTCCGCAACGAGCCCAAGCGCCTTTTGCTGCCCAGCAAAACGCCCCTCCGGCCCGACATCGTAATTCTGCGAAAGCGACGCGCGTTCTTTTAGAAGATCCGCAACCGGTTCGAATTGTACTGCGATGGCGATCAACCCGCCGAACAGCGCCAGTCCCAAAGAGATCAATGCCAGTATGCGTTCGCGCTGCATCAACGTCGGCGCCGTGACGTATGCAAGATAGCCATAGATCACGATGCCCAGGAACAGTGTAATCCACGCACCGCGCGAAAAGCTCAAAAGAGTTGCCAGCACGAGCATTCCTGCCAGCGCTATTGGCCCGAGGACGCGAGAAAGCGGACGTGTCAAAACGAGATGCAGAAGATACAAAAGCGGCGCGACCATGAACGGGCCGAACACGTTAGGGTCTTTGAATGTTCCAGCAGCACGCCCGAATTTGGTGAACAATTCAAACGCGCCAGGCAGCAGTGAAAAATACCCGATAAGCCCACTTAATGCCGCCACACCCGCCGCGAACGTCCAGGCATTCAGAATAAGCCGCGTATGAACTTCCGGACACTTTGCAACGAAAGCCCCAAATACAAACGATGCCAGGTAAAGATAAAGCGAAATCGCTGTGAATACGGTCGCATCATGCGTGTCATTCGCCATTCCCGATGCGACAAACCCGCCAGCCCCAGCCGCAAGCCAAAGCGCCAGATACAGCAACATTGTCTGGGAAATGTAGACGAGCCCAATTACAGGCAACAGCACGATCAGACCCATCGTCAGCGCATCGACCGGAGCCGGCTCTGAAAATACGATGCCGCTGGTTGCGATCGCTAGCCAGACGAACCCAAGCGAGATCTTATGTGTGAGGCTCCTTGAGCCCCCGACCGTCGTTTGCAACTTAGGGACAACACGACCACCAGCCGCCACTGCCAATTTTGGCCGGCGGTAATACGGTGGTGTGCCTGCAGCTAGAGTCGCCAAGAAGCGGTTTCCTTACACCGAGCCGGCCAAATGCGCTGTCGCGAACGACCGAAGGAGTCTCAATATGAGTTCTCGGTCTTCAACAGCGCGAACGGAGTCTTCAAAAGAATGTAGAGGTCAAGAACGATCGACCAGTTCTCGATGTAATAGAGGTCGTGCTCCACGCGCTTTTCAATTTTTTCGTGGGTATCCGTCTCGCCGCGCCAGCCGTTGATCTGGGCCCAGCCCGTGATCCCAGGCTTCACTTTATGACGCTTGAAGTAGCTCTTGACGACATCGTCATAGAGGTCGTCGCCTGCCTTCGCGGCCAACGCATGCGGGCGCGGACCAACAAGCGATAGATCGCCGAGGAGAACGTTGAACAACTGGGGCAGTTCATCGATGCTGGTCTTGCGGATAAACCGGCCAACCGGGGTCACACGCGGGTCTTCCTTGGTGACGAGTTTTGCAGCCGCCGCATCGCACATATCGGTATACATCGAACGGAATTTGAATACTTCGACGAGTTCATTATTGAAGCCGTAGCGCTTCTGACGGAAGAAGACGGGCCCACGGCTGTCGAGCCTTATGATCACGGCAACCGCGGCCATTACCGGTGCAAGCAGGATCAGCGCAACCGTTGCGATAACCTTATCGAACAACCATTTGGCAATCCCGCCCCAGGCTTCGAGCGGCTTGTCGACGAGATCAAGCATCGCCATGGAACCGACACGGGTGTACGTCCGCGGAGCAAAACGAAGTTCGCTAAGGCGCGCGGGAAGCTTTATTTCAACCGGCAATTGCGACAGTTCATCAACGAGTTCAGCAATTCGTGTTTCCGCCCTGAGTGGCAGCGCAAGGATGATAAGGTCAACGCGTGTCGCCCGGGCGAATTCAATCAGGCTATCGACGGACCCAAGAAGCGGTTAGCCGTGCTGATCCTAGCCGACGCGGGAGAATGCACGCTCGTCAAAAACGCCGCAGATCCGGATGTCGGCTTCACCATCTGATTCAAGCGTCTGGATCATTTCGGTGGTCAAGTCGCCGCCTCCGAAGATAACCGCACGCCGATAAAGACGTCCGGCTTCAATCCAGTGACGGGTCAGCTTCGCAACGGCAACCCGTTCCACAATGATGCTGCAGGTCCCGGCAACAAACCAAGCCGCCAACCAGAACCGGGAAAATTCATCGCCTGCCTTGAAAAAGAACACGACGGCTGCCAGACCGACAAACGCAATTGCCGACCCTAATACAAGACGCGGCAATTGCGGTGCGACGGAGGAAAATTTTGAGACTTGGTAGAGCTGGAAGTACTCAAACACCAGCACCAGAATAACAGCCGTCCCGGCAACTGCACCTGTGTACCCCAGCGCATGTGTTGCCAAGCCTTCATCAACATAAAGTGCTGCGATCAAGAGTCCTGACAGCACTGAGACAGCGAAATCAAAAAATCTTACAAGATCTGCGAATACCTGTCGTGAGATCAGCTGACCGCGGCGCGAAACCGAGAAATCGGCCAATCGCGGCGACACGTCAGCGGCCTGCTGTAGTGTGCTTACGAGGTTCGAAGTGTGTGCGCTCTTGGAGGCGCCCTTAGCAACGCTCATGAAAACCTGGCTCCATGCCTTTATCGAGGATCACGGGCTCAGGAGCATTAGACGTGCCAGACGGCCACGCCGATTAGGATTTAATTAGGAAACGCTACCGTTAAGGTAAATCAATGCGCGCGCGGCCTTTATTTACCGGGCCGGCATCGAGGATCGTGCGTGTAACGGTTGCATCTGCGGCCGGCGCTGCTCGACGACGCAACAGTCCATCTCTGTAAAATTCAAGCACGGAACGCGTCATCCGTTCCGTTGTAAAACGCTGGCCTACAACGCCCCGCAACCTGCCTGCCCTGGCTTCACAGGCTGCTAAATCGTCGTTCGCTAGAGCCATCGCACACGCCAAAGCTTTAGCGTCTCCCGGTGGAACGAGCCGAGTATCGCTACCTTCGACGATCTCAGATACGCCCCCGACATTGGTCGCAATCAACGGTATGCCGGCCGCAGCGGCTTCTAGCGCGATGTATGGAAGACTCTCTGCCCGTGACGGCATCAGGAGCACCCGACCCAGAGCGAACGCATCTCGCGCCGGCATTGCACCCGGGAACGATACTCTGGCGCCTAGACCAAGCCGGTGCGCCTGAGCCTTGAATTGCGCCGCGTCGGGACCATCGCCAACAATCACCGCGCGTGTCTTTCCTGCAAGCTGGGCCAGTGCATCCAGCAGCACATCTACACCTTTCAAGTGTCGCAGCTCGCCAACAAAGAGAAATTCGGCCGCATTCCCATCGAGCTGACGCAGTTCGAAATCTGATGGCGACAAGCCGTTGGGAATGACCCGGTTCGGAACGTTATCGAGTCGGATCGAACTCTCGAAACGACCGCGGGCAAAGCTACTTTCAAATATGATGCCGTCCGTCAACTTTGCTAACGCCGCCTCAGCGGAGACATAGAAATTTCCTTTGAGGGAACCATCGAAAAAGTGCAGGCTGCCCCCGTGCGGCGTATAAAACCGCAGCGGCCGCTGACCGCTCGCCCGTCCTGGGAAACCGCCTCCTACGCGTGCGTATAGACCGCCCTTTGCGCCATGCCCGTGCAATACGTCGATGCCAAGTTCCATGCCGAGGCGGCGCGTCTCACGAACACATTTCAGGTCACTGACACCGGGCGCCCGCCCCATTGGTATGGAATGCAAACCAAGAGGCAGATGCGAAGCCAATTCGTTGAGACGCTGCACTGTGAGGCCGTCGGAAGTATTAGAGTCGACCAAAACCCCTACCTCGAGACCCCACCTTGTTTGTTCCAGCGCAAGATCGCGCACATGGCGAAACAACCCGCCAACAGGTGCACGAAGGATATGCAGAATGCGAAGCGTCGGGGTCACGCGAAACAGCTCCAGGTTGCATCGGCTCCGGCCCGCACCAGACAGACTCGCCGCGCGTCGATTTAGAAGAAACGTTCGTAAACGAAAACAGTATCTCCGGCCTTAACGACATAATTCGACGGCGCGTCTATTTCTTCGACCAGTCCG
>JAJFHK010000218.1 GCA_021775655.1 Filomicrobium sp.
GCAGAAGGTCGGCACTACCTTCGGCATTTTTTACGAAGCGCAGCTCCCAGGCCTCGCGCGGTGCCAACCAACGACTTTCAAGAATCGCGTCTTTGGCGATTGCTTTGGTGATGGTATCGATCTGGGTGGCGTTGAGGCACGGCGCTTGTTCGGGTGCGGTAAGAACGAGCACCTGTGGCTGAGCGTCTGTCATCGGCTATTTCAGCTCGTGATTACGATGGGCGGGTCGCGGCCGCCGTTCAAATTGGAGACCTAATATTGGCTGGCTCGCGCACCATTCTTATTGCAGGACCAACGGCAAGCGGCAAGTCAGCTGCCGCGTTGCGATTAGCTCGTGAACTCGATGGCATCGTGATCAACGCGGATTCCATGCAGGTCTATCGTGAATTGCGTGTTTTGACAGCGCGACCAACTACAGAAGATGAGCGGGCTGTTCCGCATCGCCTGTATGGGCATGTCAACGTGCGGGAAGCTTATTCTGTCGGGCGGTGGCTGGATGATGTGAAGATTGTTCTCAAGGATATCGAAGGACTTGGTAAGCGGGCAATCATCGTTGGTGGCACGGGGCTCTATTTCAAGGCACTCACTGAGGGGCTGTCGCCGATACCCGAGATTGCGCCGGATGTCCGGAAGTTCTGGCGCGAGGAAGGTCGGACTAGGCCGCCAGAAGACCTGCACGAAGAGCTCTCGCGACGTGATCCGCTGACTGCCGCAGGAGTCCGCCCCAGTGATCCTCAACGCATCATCAGGGCGTTGGAAGTCATCGACTCGACGGGTCGTCCGCTTTGCGAATTCCAGGAGGTATCGGGTGATCCTGTACTGACACCCGGTTCGTGGGATGGGACCGTCATTTTGCCGGACCGGGCCACGCTTCACGGCCGTGCCGACAGGCGCTTCGACAAAATGCTGCAAGAGGGGGCACTAGAAGAGGCGGCAAGGATGCGGGAGATGCAACTTGAATCCAGCTTGCCGGCAATGCGGGCTTTGGGAGTTGCGCCGCTGATCACTTATCTCGCAGGGGAAGCTACACTTGAAGATGCCATCGAGCGCGGAAAGGTGATGACTCGGCAGTACATCAAGAGGCAAACGACATGGCTCAGAAAAAATATGATTTCGTGGAAGCATGTTGTTATTTAATTTTATTGCTCAATATCCAGCTAATTTGTAATTTTCATTGACAGGTGGCGATTGTGATCCACATCTCAACGCTTTAGTGACGAACTCGCCGCATGCTCGATTGATCACTGCTGAGGAAGCCAGGGGACGCATTTGGCGTACCGCGGGTTTTTTGGCGTTTTTTGAGCCGGCGCTTCGGTCGGAGCTGGGTTGTTGCCTTGGGTGCGCAATTCGGCGGAAGCAAGAGGATGAGACCCAATGGCACGAACGATGACCGGGGCGGAAATGGTCTTGAAGGCGCTGGCTGATCAAGGCGTCGAGCACGTGTTTGGATATCCTGGCGGGGCGGTGCTGCCCATCTATGACGAGATGTTTCAGCAGGACAAAGTTCGGCATATCCTCGTTCGCCAGGAAGGTGGCGCGGTCCATGCGGCAGAAGGCTACGCGCGCTCGACGGGCAAGGTTGGTGTTGTGCTTGTGACTTCGGGTCCTGGCGCCACTAATGCTGTTACCGGGCTGACCGATGCCTTGATGGATTCCATTCCAGTCGTCTGCATCACCGGGCAGGTTCCAACGCACCTCATTGGTAACGATGCCTTCCAGGAATGCGATACAGTCGGAATTACTCGTCCTTGCACCAAGCACAACTGGCTGATCAAGGACGTCAACGACGTTGCCCGCGTATTGCACGAAGCTTTCTATGTTGCGCGCTCCGGCCGACCTGGTCCGGTCGTCGTCGACATTCCAAAAGATATACAATTCGCGACCGGCAACTATGTCGGGCCAGCCAACATCCAGCACAAAACTTACCGGCCGAAGATGAAGCCGGAACAACCGGCTGTTCGCGAGGCCGTCGAACTACTGGCGAATGCAAAGAAGCCAATCTTCTATACCGGCGGCGGTGTCATCAACTCCGGTCCGAAAGCTTCAAAGTTGTTGCGGGAACTGGCGCGTCTGACGGGCTATCCGGTGACGTCGACGTTGATGGGATTGGGCGCGTTCCCGGCATCCGACAAGCAGTGGCTTGGAATGCTTGGGATGCACGGCACTTATGAAGCCAATATGGCTATGCATGATTGCGACGTGATGTTCTGTGTCGGGGCTCGCTTCGATGATCGCATCACCGGCCGCCTCGATGCATTCTCGCCGAATTCGAAAAAAATCCACATCGACATCGATCCCTCGTCGATCAACAAAAACGTACGAGTTGATCTGCCGATCATCGGTGACATCGCGTACGTGCTTGAAGACATGCTGCGGGTTTGGAAATCGAAAGCTCCGCAGATCGATAAGCCAGCGCTGAAATCGTGGTGGAAAGAAATTGAAGGATGGCGCGGTCGGAAGTCGCTCAATTACAAAGGATCCAACGATATCATCATGCCGCAATATGCGGTCGAGCGGCTTTATGAATTGACCAAGGACCGTGACCCCTACATTACGACCGAAGTTGGCCAGCATCAGATGTGGGCGGCACAGTACTTCCACTTCGAAGATCCCAACCGTTGGATGACATCGGGCGGATTGGGGACCATGGGGTATGGGTTGCCGGCTGCTATTGGTGCGCAGCTTGCGCATCCCAATTCGCTTGTCATCGATATCGCCGGTGATGCT
Organism: Filomicrobium sp.; assembly: GCA_021775655.1. Classification (GTDB taxonomy): domain Bacteria; phylum Pseudomonadota; class Alphaproteobacteria; order Rhizobiales; family Hyphomicrobiaceae; genus Filomicrobium. Next base: position 2,728 of record JAJFHK010000218.1, read on the forward strand.
TCGATCCTGATGAACATCCAGGAAACCTCGACGGCTGTGCAGTACAATTTGCCGGTCAAGGTCTTCATTTTGAACAACCAATACATGGGCATGGTGCGCCAGTGGCAGCAGCTTTTGCACGGCAATCGACTGTCGCACAGCTATACCGAAGCGCTGCCTGAATTCGTCAAGCTGGCGGAGGCAAACGGCTGGAAGGGTATGATCTGTGACAAGCCTGGCGACCTCGACGATGCGATCAAGGAAATGATCGAAAGTCCCGAGCCCGTGATATTCGATTGCCGGGTTGCTGCGCTTGCCAATTGCTTCCCAATGATTCCCTCGGGCAAGGCGCATAACGACATGCTTCTTGGTGATGACGTCGAGGATGATGATATTGGCGGTGTCATTGGTGCAGGTGGAAAGGTGCTGGTTTGATGAGCATCGTACTGAATCGTTCCGCTGTGTTCTTGATCTGCGCGCTTGCGCTAATGCCTATCGACAAGTCAGCCGTGGCTGCGGACGATGCTGACCTCGTTCCGCTATGGGCGGAGTTGAGCGATGGCGACCGTGTCGCCATCAAGACGGCATCGGGCAAAGTCGGCACAACTTTGCAGACTATCAAGGGCAGTCCCAATGCCAAGTTCTGGGGTGAGCTTGGCAGTCGTGGAATGTTGCGCAGCGTCACTCTGTTTGAGATTTTTGGCGCGCAAGCTGAGGCGTACGAAAAAGCCGGCATGGTAGCTTTCGCGGTAACGCCGAAGGGCGTCGATTCGATTCCGGACCTCGTTGCAGGCCTGGAAGAGAAGTAACGCGGCATTCTATCTGCGGGCCAATCCAATGCATCTTGTCATTGCCAACAAACTTTATTCGTCGTGGTCGATGAGGCCGTGGCTTGTTATGCGGGCGGTTGGCATTCCTTTCGAGGAAACGGTGATTCCGCTGCGCCGATCGGATACGGCAATGCGGATTGGCGAATACTCGCCGACCGGTAAGGTTCCGGTGTTGATCGACGGCGATGCCAAAGTCTGGGAGAGCATCGCAATCATCTCTTACCTTGCTGATCGATTTCCCGACAAAGCGATCTTTCCGGCTGGGTCGAATGCGGCCCGTGCCCATGCAAAAGCGATTTCGGTCGAGATGCACAGCGGCTTTCAGACGTTGCGTCAAATGTGCCCGATGAACCTCGGAAAGCGGTTTGAGACACCACCGATTGATGATGCGTTAAGCGGCGATATAAGGCGGCTCGAAGAGTTGTGGCGAGATACGCGGGCTCGTTTTGGTGGCGGCAAAGGTTATTTGTTCGGCGAATTCTCGGCGGCTGACGCAATGTATGCGCCTGTTGTTACTCGTCTTGATACCTATCAATTGCCGGTCGCACCCGACACGCGGGACTATATGGATACGGTGCTGGCTGATCGGGTGTTTCTTGATTGGAAAGGTCAAGCGCTCGAAGAACCTTGGACGATCGAAGCATACGAGGAAGGCCATCGTGCCGTCGAGGATTTCCGGATGCGCTAGTTCGACCGGCTTGCACGAATATGAAGCGGCCATTCGCGATGGGTCGTAGAAGCAGAAACTCACAATTGAAAAGAGACCGTTCGAAATGGCTCAGGCACAGATTCAATCGCACTATCCCAACCAAGTTACCGAAGAAGCAATCGAGCAGCGGACGTTGTCGGTCATCGTCGATAACGAACCGGGCGTTCTTGCACGTGTCATCGGGCTGTTCTCAGGGCGCGGCTACAACATCGACTCGCTTACCGTGACGGAGACCGAGCACGAAAAGCATATTTCGCGTATCACCATTGTCACCATCGGCACGCCGATGGTGATCGAGCAGATCAAGCATCAATTGGAACGACTCGTGCCGGTGCACCGTGTCGAGGATTTGACGCTCGAAGGCGAGCCGCTGGAACGTGAATTGGCGCTGATCAAGGTACAGGGCAAGGGTGAGAAGCGTATCGAGGCTTTGCGGCTGGCGGAAATTTACCACGCCAAGGTGATCGACGCTTCGACCGAGCACTTTGTTTTCGAGATGACGGGACGCGCTCGGGAGATCGAACAGTTCCTGCAGATGATGTCGGAACTTGGTCTTGTCGAAGTTGCTCGCACAGGGATCGCGGCAATGTCGCGCGGCAAGACCGAGGTTTAGCTCCCAATGCTAAGCTCTGCTTGCCGTTGCTGGCAATCTCAGCGATTGCGACAAGACGATAGATCATGAACCAAGGAGAAGCGCGAGGGTCTGCTGCGGCGATCGCCTATCGGCCCGAAGTCGACGGCTTGAGGGCTGTGGCAGTTATTCCTGTCCTTTTGTTTCATGCTGACCCGCACCGCTTTGGCGGAGGTTTTCTCGGCGTCGATATTTTCTTCGTCATCAGCGGCTTTCTCATCACTTCCATCATTTTGAAAGCAATGGATGAGGGCGGCTTCACGATCCTGAACTTCTACGAACGGCGCGCCCGGCGCATTTTGCCTGCATTCTTCACCGTGGCGATCATAACTTCGCTTGCGGCTTGGCAAATCCTTATGCCGCTTGAACTGGATGAATTCGGGCGGAGCTTGATCGCTGCCTCTCTGTTTTATTCGAACTTCTATTTCTATGGTGAAACCGGCTACTTCGCGACCGCTGCCGAGTTGCAGCCGATGCTGCACACCTGGAGCCTGTCGGTCGAAGAACAATTTTATATCGTCTATCCGGCTCTTTTGCTTTTTCTCGTATCGCGCGGCTACTCACTGACGATTGTGCTTGGGCTTCTGGCTTTCGTGTCGGTCGCCACCGCGGAAATAACTTCTCGGGTCAACGCCGAATTCTCGTTCTTCGCTTCACACACGCGGGCATTCGAACTCCTGTGCGGTGCGCTGGTTGCCGTCAATCGGGAAACGCTTTTGCAGTGGAGCGTGCAGTTGAAACGGCTGCTGGCTTCGGCAGGTTTTGTCGGGTGTCTCATCTCGTTCTTTCTGTTTTCTTTTGAGGGGTTCCGCCATCCAGGTCTTGTCACCCTTTTGCCGGTCGTAAGTACGTCACTTGTGCTTGCATTTGCGTGTCCTGGAAACATTGCGGGTCTTGTTCTGTCTTGGAGGCCGCTGGTCGGAATCGGCCTGATTTCTTATTCGCTCTATCTTTGGCACCAACCGGTTTTCGCGCTCTACAGAGTGCAACAGGCGCGCGATTTGGCGGACACGGAGTTGGTTGGCCTTATTGGGTTGAGCGTTGTGCTGGCAGTTCTAAGCTGGGCTTTCATCGAGCGGCCCTTCCGCCGGCGTAGTGTTGTTTCAACTCGCATGATTTCCCGGTGGGCTGCCGTGTTCGTATTGATGCCGCTTCTTGCAGGGTTCGTTTTCAGCGAAATGAAGGGGTTCCCGCAGCGGATGGGGAACGAGGTCAATGCTGTCTATTCCCTGATGCAAAAGGAAGCTGGCAATCGGCGCAGAGGAATCCGGCTCGGCACGTGCCATTACAACAAAAAATTTGTTGGTCTCGATGAGTTCCTGCGCGACTGGAATTGTTTGCCGGGCGGCAATTCACAGGAGCCGTCAGTCAGGTTGCTGGCCTGCTGCGATAGTCATGCGGCCGACAAGGCGTGGGCCCTGCGCAGTGCTGGTGTGCCGGTTGGCAATCTGGGCGGAGCACATTGCTCCCTTCACCCTTCGGGAAATCGACCAGGTTGTCGTGAGATTTTGCAGCGTGCTTTCGAGCTTGCGCAGAGCGGAAGGATCTCCGGACTGTTGCTTGCGCAGCGCTGGGACAGGAATGATTTCGAGCCGCACGCGCTCGCGGAAACCGCTGCATACTGGCGTGCGGCAGGTGTGCCGGTGGTGATCTTCACCCAGATGCCGGAATTCCAGCGGATCAAGGATAAGATCGCGAGGCGGGGGATGAGTGGGGAGCCGTATGATAAAATCCGCCACGAGGCGTCAAGGATAGAAACTGGCGACCCTTTGATCCGCCGCGCGTTTCAGGAACTTCCATTCACAGTCATCGACCTCAAAACTGCATTCTGCGGCGGGGCGGGAAGTACATGCTCTGCCTTCGCAGACGGCCGGCCGCTGCTAATCGACTATGGTCATTTCAGTTCGTTGGGGGCAGAGCGTGTCGGCAAGCGTCTTGTGGCGGACCCGGTGTGGCAGAATTGGTTTGAGAACTTGAATCCTGTGCAATGAGAAGAGTTCTTTGGGTTGCCGGGTTGGGGTCGGTTGTCATGCCCAAGACGTTTGTTTGCGCGAGTCTTCGGAACTACAGAGTGCGGGTATCAACGTCGTAGTCTCCAGCGAGAATCGCGCGGACGATGACGACGCACGGGATCAATCCTGCCGCGACCATCAGGCCCATCAGAATATCGGTTGCCTCGAACCCCCTGATTGCCATGAAGGAGATCGTAGCAACGGATAATGCAACGTACCAAGCTGCGGCGATAGCGTGCGCGAACTTGATGAAAATTACCGGCAGCTCATCGCCGGTCTTGATCATGGCAACGATTGTGATCGGCACCAGGATGACAGCAATAAGTCCCCAGATGCCGATTGCGGGTTTTAATGTGTCGGCCAAAATTGCAGTTTGAGCAAGGCAGCCGATACCAAGCGTCATTTTTAGGGAAATGTTCGACCAGTTCATGCCGGCGTCCGGATTTTCACATTTCTTAAGAAGCGTGACGGAGCCACTCTACAACGGATCCTTATTTGGTTTACTCGGCGGCGGTCCACCGGCCGACGGGGCTGTGCTCGTTTTACTAATTGTGGGTCGGTTTTCTCTGAGGACCTCGACCGCCATTTTCCAGCGTATGTGTTTTTGCACGAGTTTGTTCATGAAATTTGAGACTGCAACCCCTCGGGCATAGTCGCCGACGTGGCCTTTGGCTCGGCGAATTTCTCGCCATTCCGGCGTCTGAAATACCTTCAAGATTAGTTCTGCATAGTAGTTGCTGGCTTCGAGAGGCATGCCGGGAGGGCCGATGATGATCCGGCTGGGAGAATAGACAATATCCATGCCAGTTTCTCGAATGGAGGGAATGTGGTTCAGATCGCCTAGCCGGTCGTGGGATAGGACGGCAATTATTCGGTTTGAGGATTTGTTTTTAAGGGCAAGCTGCTCTGCTGGGTTGAAGATCGCGGCATCGTATCCTTTTTCGGTGAGCGCGCGCGCGGTGGAGCCAATCTTTTTGATGCCGACGTAGGTTGCATCGAGACCGTAGAGGGCGATAATCATTTCAGAGAGGAGTGCGCGTGGTGTTCCTAAGGGTGGACCGACGAACTTGAACTCTGGACCTTTGGCACGGGCAACGCGAACCAAATCATCTATCGATTTGATGTCCCCGTGAGATGCATTGACCCACAGGCCTAGGGTTTCTTCTCCCATATTGGCGATGGGCGTTGTCTTCATGACATCAAAGCCGATCTCTGGTTTGAAGATCGGGATTGTGTAGGCATTGGGCAGGATCAGCATAAGCGTATGGTCGTCATTTGCGCGGGCTTGAAATTTTGGGAACGCTTCGACACCAACTCCTTTGGGGATGTTTACGACCTTGAATGGCA
>JAJFHK010000219.1 GCA_021775655.1 Filomicrobium sp.
TTGAGCGATGCTGCGCGCCGGTCATGACTTCATTCCAATTCGCGGTGTACTTGCGTAGACTGATCAAAATCGGGAACCCCCAACGACATGACGCCCTACAATATCGGTTTTGTAATCGAGCAAGCTCTCGGGCACATCACGCATTCGAAAAACCTCCAAGCCTATGCCCCCTTGGATCCTGAAGTCGTACCGCACTGGGCACTCATCGATTTCGCAACCGAGGGCCTGTCGGAAAAGATACCGGTCTACCGCAGTAATTGGTCGGTTCGTGCCGGCATCCGGGCTCAACGACAATTGTCGGCAATTTCGCGAACCACAAATCTAGATGCCTTGTTCTTTCACACACAGGTGCCCGCCGTTCTTTCCCAGCGTTGGTTGCACCGAATCCCGGGCATCGTCTCCCTCGACGCGACGCCAATGCAGTACGACGAGCTCGGCCAATTTTATCAGCATGACATGGGCTCACCTTGGGTTGAGAAGATCAAGTGGCGGATAAATAGGAGCTGTTATCGCGCCGCCAAGCAGCTCGTCGTTTGGGCTGATTGGACGAAGCAGAGCCTGGTAAGGGATTATGGGGTCAGCAGCGACAAGATCACTGTCCTTCCCCCTGGTGTCATCGTACGCGATTGGCTTCGCCCAGAACCGCGATCAATTCAACACAAACCAGCCAAGATATTGTTTGTCGGAGGCGATCTTGAACGCAAAGGCGGACACAAACTCATAGAGGCATTTCGCGCCTTGGGCCGACCTGAACTAGAACTACACCTCGTGACAAAAGATCAGGTGCAACAAGAACCAGGGATCATTGTTCATAATAACATGCAGCCCAATAGCGCGGAGCTGAAACAGCTTTACGGCCGGTGCGATATTTTTGCGCTGCCGACATTCGGAGACTGCCTGCCGATGGTCCTGTCCGAGGCTGGGGCATCGGGACTTGCAACGGTGTCGACCGCCGTCGCCGGGATCCCGGAGATCGTTCAGGACGGGCGCACTGGGCTCGTGGTCCCTCCCGGAGATGTTTCTGCACTTACTCAGGCATTACGCGCGCTCGTGGACAATCCAGAGTTTCGAATCGAACTTGGAGCGCGGGCAATCCAGCACGTGTCCGAGCACTATGATGCGGAAAAGAACGCGGAACGATTGTTTCAGCTCTTGAAAGCGACTGCTGGAAATCGGAGCCCAAATTGAGATGGTCGCCGTTCGGTAATCGACTTCGGATGTTCCCGACTAGCTATCGAGCACCCAGGGGGACTGGGGTCAAAGCGGACCTGCATTGTCAGCGAACATTAGTTGCTAGCAGGCGGATGTAATACGCTTGATAACTCGTCGAGGGCTCCGTGACCTCCCATGAATTTGCGGGCCAGCCATCGTTGAACTGAAGATACGACTTGGCAGGCGGCTGCCCGATCGGCGGACTATAGCCACGACTGCAGATCTCCGAAGCCTGCTGATTATAACAGTAATACAGGCCGAGATAGCGCTCCCCAGAACAGCATGAGTCGAGTTTGAAATATTGGTTGGGACCGCCGACAAGGAAGCCTGATGGCGGGCCGGGCTTGCCGGGAGCGACTTCCTGCCAGCGGGTTCCTTTCGCGAACCAGCTATGAAATATCGTCTTGGCCGAGTTCGAGGCACCCTCTCTGGCCATATTCGTCAAGTACACAAGGCCTAGCGGATTAACCCCGTGAATGTAGTGAAGGTATTCCAAAGCTGCGCTCTTGGCCGCTTGGCGCTGCGTTTTAACGCTTGCAAATTTTGCAACCAGTTGGAATTGCCGAGCTTGCATCGCCTTCGCCTTGTTGCTCCCCCAAGTGTACTGCGTGAGCGGTGCCCGGTAGGGATCGGTTTTGCGGATCGTCGCCCCGAAATTTTCAGCTTGAGGTGACAAGCTCGCGAGGAACGACGACTGAATCCTTTCCCCTTCGATCTTTGAGAGCCCTTTGATGGTTGCAAAGCGCAACGCGGCATCCTGACTGTCGATCTGCCACAATGTCAGTTTGTCTTGGGTCATCAACTCGGAAGAATAGGATTCGGCAAACCGCTTCGATTCCATCTCGCCAGTGATCTCGTACAAGTTGACTGCAGCTTCAAATTTCGCAAGCGCCCGTCCAGAGTCGCTCAGTTCCTGCTGACCGTGGGCGAGACCCGCAGATCCAGGCTGACGAGATTCATCATTATTCCAGTAGAGTACCGCCGGATGATCAATCGCCCATTTCCACGCGGCCAAGGCGCGCCGGGCCAAATCGTCTGCAAACTCCTTATGCACCACATGGCCAAGTTCGCCGTATATCTTCGAAGCACGAGCAAACACTGCCGCAGTCATAAGTGAGGCTGATGTCGTCGCCGGCCCAAAATAGCTCGGCTCAGTCGCAGCCGATGGCGGCGTCCCCGTTGCAAGGCCCTGCACACAAAGCACTGAGCCATCGGCATTCTGCATTCGCACAAGCCAATCCAGGCCCCATTTGATCTCGTCGAGGACATCGGGAGTACCGTTTTTCGATTCGGGGATGCCAACGTCATCGTCGAATGCATCGGGGTTCTCTTCGTAAGCTTGGAGCAAGACGAGGATGTTTCGGGCCGTCCAATTCGTATATTTGTTGTAATCGCCAGCATCGTACCAGCCGCCGCTAAGGTTACGGGGCCTTAATTGCCCTGGCTGAAATAGTGACTGCGCTCCAGGCCAATGCCGGGCATGCCGGTCCTGCTCTGGACCGAGATGACTGGGGGTATCAGCCCAGGCCGCACCGGCATAGGCGGCGGACTTTTCGGCTCCGGCACGTTGATAAAAGAACATTTTCAACGCGCGCTTTAGGACGTTGTTGTAGACACGTTCTCCGATATTGAATTCCGGTGATCTAGTTTGGTTCTTCGAGTCCCGAATAATGTAGCGCCCTGAGCGTGTGACATTCGAAAAATCGAACCACCATGCGCGGTCACCCGAAATCGGATCTGTATTGCCGCCATTCCACTGAACAGGGGCGCCAGTGTGAACGACAATTCCTGTCGTCACATCGACGACTTCAAGCTTGCTGGCGGGAACGTATTTCGCGGAACTGTCGTATCCGACCTGCGGATCGCGCAAGACCGCGATTTTGCTGGCGGCACGGAGATAGCCGAATTGATCGACGACGATCGCTGGAATAGGCCCGTTCGGCCCAGTCGCCAATCCATACCTTAATTTTGCGAGGACTTTGCCTGACCCGATCGCGCGCTCGGAAATAAGACGATCTGCGTTGTCTTTCTGATGCTGCCGCGGACCAGCATCGGCAGACCCGACCAAGCTAGTGAGGGCTACTAATACAGTCGCAAGTACCTTCCGGACCAGGGAGTAAGAAAATGCGCCCCATAACAAAAACGGTGGGCCATATCCCGAATGGACGGCACGTACGACAGCGCGTGTTGCTTCTGGAAATGTCAATTTATGAGCAACCCCACCAATGGCATTCAATCGGCCAGGATCTTCGGCAATTACCAGTATCGAGACCAATTGAGTTCGTCCTGCAGCGCAACCAAATGGTTGCAACACCAAAACGCAAACTCCGTGTTGCGCGCCGGCTTGCGAGTGCATCGCTTGCCAACGAAATCGAAGCGTTGCCTGCAATCAAGCAATCGATCGTCCTCCGACCACACGAGATGACGGAAAATTATGTGGGCGGATTGCTGGGCCTCGATCGCTGGTTTGCACCTTGGTCCCGACGTCGGTTCCAGCGACACTCCTATTCAGTTCGGCAAAGACCACAAGAAAGGCAAGCCAACTAGGAGTGAGCATGAACCACAAGGACTCAAAAAGATTCGTCAAAATCACATAAAGTGCAATTGATGTAAGCACCCAGGCATGGGCAAAGCTTATTCGCAGTAAGCGGTCTAATCCACGCAAAGATGTGTAAAGAAACAACATGAAAATACCATACCCGATCGCGCCCGTATAAAGTCGCAATTCCAAATATCCACTGTGGCTCGATATCATATCTTTCACGAACCCTGGAGCCAGCTCGTGAGGCGAGTTGGGCACGAACCAATACGAATGAAAGCCCCACCCGAGCCAAGGGGTTTGCGATATCTGCCACCAGATAAATTGCCAGATGTCTATCCGGCCAGTAATTGAGTAATCACCGTAAAACCGGTGGGCTTGCTTACTCAAAAAATCTTGAGTGTCAATCGACAGCAGCGTGAATACGATGGGCACAGCTGCTATAATTATTGCCGGACTGGCGCGCGAGACCTTGCTGGCAGACAGTACAATTGCAGCGAGGCAAGGAGCCAACAACAGAATCGCCAACGCACCTTTTGAACTGCTTTCAACTAATAACCAGAACCCTAGTGCAATGATAATTACTGACGCAACTCGGCGTAGCGTTCCTGGCCTAATGAGATTACCTAAAGCCAGAATAATTGCCAACGAGATGGTCAATCCTAATAGCTGCTTGTGGTCATATATTCCAAAGTGCCCGAGAACCGTCGCGGGCGTCGTGGCCACATAGACAGCATTTACCATCACAGCTATGCCGAAGACCCCCGCCAACCGCATTGTCGGAGAACCAATATCGATTCTCAGCGAGAGTGGCAGTAGAATGATTGAAACCACAAGAACATGAAGAATCACGCTCTTGAGCGCGGTCGCTGGATGGTATGCCCAAGTTACGCTCGCTGCGGCGAACAAAACATACGCAGCCAGAAGTATCATTGCCGGCGTTTTGAAAAAAGCGCCGTGGATCAGGCGTGCATTGCATAAAACTAGGAAGATGGCGGCACCCGAAAGGACGAACCAGAAGATTATGTTTTCCGGTCTTGAAGCTCCCGACGGGTCAAACGAAATACCCCAAATTTTGAATAATTGGATCAGGACTCCGGTATACAGTAATGCAATCGCGGGAGCTGCGAGCAAGAAGCCTCGGCCGACCACGTTTTGCGTCTCGTAACTGGAAGCTGTGCTCATTGCCCTAATGCTCATCATTGCCTCCGGCCCCCGTCCCTGCCGACGCGCCGCAAATCATCCATTTTGAAGCGGACGCGGCGGGCTTGCACAGACAAACGAATTGGCCGTCGCAGCCGGAAATTGATTGCGCACCACGCGCTGTCCAGCGCCCACAATCCTCAAAGTGCCTAGGCCATGGCAACATCATTCTTTCACAGCCCCTAATGAGTAGACTTGCTTGGAAGGCCGACCAACAGTCAGCGACAGCAACCAGCGCTGCGCTGGCCGTTCAAAATAACGCCATACAAAGTAAGCTGCGGGCAGGAAAAGCACGATGAAGAGCACGCCGGCCCAGGGCGCATATGCGCCGATCTTCGTGCCAAACAGGACTTGAGGCACACCTGAATAACCAATGGCAGCCGGTGTGTGGAGAAGATACACGGAATAGGAGACACCTCCGAGCAGCCACGCGGTGTAATTTGCCCACGACGGGAATCGAGTGAAAATAGCAACGATCATGAGCAACGGAAAGAGTACGACAACGACAACTAGGTCGTATACTCCTTTGGCACCTGGAAACAGCGCAGCTGGCACACTGAGGGCCGCCAGCCCCGCAAGCAGACCTATTGCGAGTACCCACGGAGACAGTGTGGCCCTGCGCGGACCCTCCCGCACCATTCTGTTGATAAACACTCCCAAGAAAAACGAGAATGCGACGCGCGGGAATCCGTAAACAAAATTCGATGCAGACCATCCAACATCGAGCGTGTCTTCATTCAAGCCGACGAACGCCAGGCCAATCCCGCTCACAATAATCAGACCAAGCAACACGCCTCGACTGAGCTTGGGGAGTAACAAGGCGTAGGCGACATTAATAAACAATTCAAAAAAGATCGACCATGCCGCGCCATTCAATGGGAATAGGAATTGATCTTGACCTGTAGGAGTGGGAAGCGACAACGCATTAAAAAGTGTTGTTATTGTTAATCCGACAGAGTCAATCGACTCGTAATT
>JAJFHK010000220.1 GCA_021775655.1 Filomicrobium sp.
GGCTTGACGTCACCCAACAGCCCGCTAGCTCGACCATTGTCCGCAATCCAACGTCTACTTCGAGGCCCCAGGCAACACTCGCGTCTGCACTCCGTAAGCGGATACTCTGGGCATTCGACTCGACGTCGTGCGCATGTTGACACCCATCCATCCGATTTCACCGGATAGCCGCCCGTACTCGATCTTCGGACAGCGATTCATCACGACGCGCAGGCCAGCGGCTTCCGCTTCAGAAGCCGCCTCATCGTTGCGAACCCCAAGTTGCATCCACACGAATTTGATACCCAACTTGTCTTTTAACGCAATCGCATCGCGCGTAATTGCAAGAGCCGCCTCCGAATTCCGGAACACGTCGACAACGTCAACGGGCGCAGGCACATCTTCAAGCCTCGCGTAGACAGTCCGTCCTAGCACTGTCTTACCAGCGTTCCCCGGATTAATCGGATGCACTTCGTAACCCTTGGCCAGCAAGTACTTCATCGCGAAGTAGCTTGGCCGGCTGACGTTTGTCGAAGCACCGACGAACGCAAAAACACGTGCTTCATTTAGAACTTCGGCAATGAAGTCATCCGAATATGAGTCAGGACGTTTTGTCATGCGGGCGGCGGCAAAGACATCTGCCCCTTGTCGTCCAGAACCATGAATGGATTGTAGGCCAGCTCCCATAGGTGACCTTCAGGGTCGGCAAAGTATCCCGAGTAACCGCCCCAAAACACCTCCCGAGCCGGCTGAACGACTCGCCCGCCACACTTCTCAGCGAACGCCAACGCGTCATCGACCTCGGCTTTCGTCTCAAAATTGATCGCCAAACTCACACCTCGAAAACCAGCGCCATCAGCTCGAACACCCGCGTCCTCAGCCAGCGGGCCTCGGCCGTATATCCCGAGCACCGTCCCATTCATATCGAAAAAAGCAACCTCTTCGCTATCAGAGCCTGAAGCTGTAAATCCAAGATGCTCGTAAAACGCTCTTGACGAGGCCACGTCCTCAACACCTAGAGTCACGAGATTGATCCGGGCCGGCAGCACCTCAACAGCCCTTCCACTCGGGCTTACGCTTTTCGATGAACGCACCGATACCTTCTTCGGCGTCCCGAAAGAGCATGTTCTCAACCATTACAGCCGCAGCATAATCATAAGCTTCTGCCATCGGCTGCTCGACCTGCCGATAAAACGCTTCTTTTCCAATGCGCACAGTCGCTGACGACTTCTGCGCAATGCGCCGGGCAAAGTCCATCGCCGTGTCGATCATGTCTTCCGCCGAGACGACCCGATTGACAAGCCCATAGTCAGCAGCAGCTTCAGCATCTATAACTTCGCCAAGGAGAAGCATCTCCATGGCTCGCTTACGCGGCACGTTGCGTGACAGTGCAACCATCGGCGTCGAGCAAAACAGACCGATATTGACCCCGGGCGTACAAAACTTGGCACCGTAAGCGGCAACCGCCAAGTCGCTTGTCGCGACAAGCTGGCACCCAGCCGCGGTCGCCATCGCATGCACCGCAGCAATTATTGGCTTCGGGCATGCGATCATACCCTGCATCAATTCAGAGCATGTCTGCATCGTTTCTGAATAGAAGGCCTTGCCGCCATCCGCATCGCTGCGTCGTGCGGTCATTTCCTTCAAATCATGGCCTGCACAAAAGGCTGTTCCCTTGGCTGCCAAAACAATCGCCCGAACGGAGTTATCTGCTCCGAGATCGGCAAACACATCTTTCAGCCCGCGTAATACATCGATCGACAACGCGTTACGCGCACGAGGCCGGTTCAAAGTAACGACCGCGATACCTTCTTCCGGAATCTCTACTAGAACTGCGGGCTCCTGTTGGTCCGCGGTCCCCCCTGTCGTTCCGCTGTTCGTTTCTTGGCTCTGCATGAACTCGACTCCACCCTAACCAACCACTGGCCGCCAAAAGCTCCAGTTCAGCCAAGGACACTAGTTGCCCGCCTCACCAGCATCGAGCGAGTCTAGAATCGCCTTCCGATGCTTTTTCACGATCTCGATATTTTCCTTGTGCTTCAGCGGAGGAATAGCCGTCAATGCCTCTTCGAGTTCACCGATCAGTTCTTTCTTTTCCTCCGCATCCATCGAGGAATCAGCCTTAACCTCTTCAAGTTCTTCTTTCAGGCTGACGACAGGATCAACGTACTCACCGGTTTCCGGATCAAGCCCATCGAGGACGAGTTGGACAGTCGCTGAAACATCATCAAGATCGGCGAAATTCTTAAAACCGTGATTTGTAGCGATTGCATCGAGTTCCTTTTCGACGCCGACCTCGTCGCCTTCAGAAGCGTTGTCGAGCTTCTTGGCGATTGCCGCTAGATCAGGCTGCGCTGCGATCAGTCCTGTGACTTGCGCTTCCGTCAAAACAACCTGATTGATATCACCAGCCGCATCTTGTGCGAAAGCTCCACTGGATAAGCCCGCCCCGGCTAAAAGACAGGCCATCACCATTGCTACCAAACTCATACCGTGCCGCATAATTCGTTCCTCCAAAAACCGCTTTTTCCAGCGGACAATGATCGCCACAGTGATAGTCAGCGAGGGTCCAAAAGGCCAGTTCTTCACCTAGTCAATCGAGCACCGGCTCGAACGACATTTTCATCCCAGCCTTTTTTCAGACATCCCGAACTTTGCTTTGCTTGAACTTTGAGGCGCGAGCAAGCGGAACTTGCGGCAGAATTCGGCTCAGCCCAAAAGAACACTCCAAGCAGGCTGGTTTATCCTTGTGGTATTATTTTACCGCCATTCTAATCCATTGAAACATATGTAAAAATTGTGAAATAGGGCGTTTTGTATTGACAGCCCTCCGAACTCCAACTAATCGACGCTGCTGAACCAGCCCTGATTCTGCGATTATCGGCCAGGAGTCCTGCCGTCGACCGCTATAATCAAGGGCTGGCCCGCGGATCGGTAGGCCCCGGTGACAGGGAATCGCCCAATCCGAAGCAAATTTCCGAACATATCAAGCTGGATAATGATCCGGCGGGAGTCCTGCCTCATGAAGACCTTCGTCGCCAAGCCCGGCGAGGTGGAAAAGAAATGGTTTTTGATCGACGCTTCCGGCCTCGTTGTTGGCCGTCTTGCGTCTCTCATCGCCATGCGCCTCAAGGGTAAACACAAATCAATCTATACGCCCCACGTTGACTGCGGCGACAACATCGTTGTCGTCAACGCCGACAAAGTCGTATTCACCGGCAAAAAGAAAGAAGACAAGCGCTACTATTGGCACACTGGCTATCCAGGCGGCATCAAAGAGCGCTCCCCTCGACAGATCCTTGAAGGACGGTTCCCTGAGCGCGTCATCGTCAAAGCAGTCGAACGCATGCTCGCGCGCGGACCGCTGCAGCGCAAGCTGATGCGAAACCTCAAGGTCTACAAGGGCGCCGACCACCCCCATGAGGCACAACAGCCCCAGGTGCTCGACGTCGCATCCATGAATTCGAAGAACATAAGAGGCTGATCGCAATGGCCGAAGAAACCAAGACCTTGGAGGACCTCGGAGATATCTCGAGTGTACCTCCCGCCGCCGCAGACCAGCCGGTCCACGTGCAAAAGCTCGACGCTCACGGCCGCGCTTACGCAACCGGCAAGAGAAAGAATGCCATCGCGCGCGTCTGGATCAAACCTGGTGCAGGCAGGATCATCGTCAACGACAAGGACTTTACCGAGTACTTCGCGCGTCCTGTTTTGCAGATGTTGCTAAAGCAGCCGATCAACGCTGCTGAGCGTGCTGAACAGTACGACATCAGGGCGACTGTTGTCGGTGGTGGACTGTCCGGCCAGGCTGGCGCTGTACGTCACGGAATATCAAAGGCGCTGACCCACTATGAGCCCGAGCTTCGCCCGGTTCTCAAAAAGGGCGGCTTCCTTACCCGCGACAGCCGTGTCGTGGAACGTAAAAAGTACGGCCGCGCGAAGGCCCGTCGCAGCTTCCAGTTCTCGAAGCGCTAGCACCGAGCACTTCGCTCAGATCCGGAACCAGAGTACGAGCTTTGGAGTTCCCTTGACAGCCCGCACCGATTGCGGGCTGTCTGTTTTTCCGCAAATGCATCTTGTCGTTCTACTGTAAACGTCGCACAAGCAGCCAAAATAAAGATCGACGCGCTGCAACTCGGGATGGGCCAAACTTCGGTGGCAGGCTTATCCCGTTGAGCCAGATGAGGGGACGATTGACGATGTTCGAATTAGCTGCCCTGGATTCAGTAGCGGTCGCCGAAGCCTTCGCTGTCGAATTCCAGCATCTGTTTTCCCCGCAATGGTACACCGACAACTGGCAGGCCCTGCTGCAAATCATCATGATCGACGTCGTCCTCGCAGGCGACAACGCAATCGTCGTCGGCCTTGCAGCTTCACGCGTACGCCCTGAGATCCGCAACAGGGTTATCTTCTGGGGCATCGCCGGCGCCGTTATTCTACGCATTCTTTTTGCGTCCGTAACGATGACGCTCCTGGCGATTGTCGGCCTGACACTTGCTGGCGGAATCTTGCTGCTCTGGGTGTGTTGGAAGATGTACCGTCAGATCGTAGCCGGAGACGAACACGACATCGACGCCATCGACCACAGTTTGAAAAACGGCGACATCGCCGGACCAGCCATCGGCTTCGGCGCGGCGGTGACTCAGATCGTCATCGCCGACGTTTCAATGTCTCTTGACAACGTCCTGGCTGTCGCTGGCGCTGCCAAGGGCGAGCCACTCGTGCTCGTTCTCGGACTTGGCATTGCCATTGTTCTGATGGCTGTCGCCGCCCATTTCATAGCCAAACTACTGGTGAAATATCCTTGGATCACCTGGGTCGGACTGCTCATTATTTTCTATGTAGCTCTCGACATGATCTATCGCGGATCTCACGAGGTGACGTGCCAAGCATTGGGATTCGGCTGCTCGGAAAACCTGTTGCAGGCGGTCGCAGAAAAACTAGGGGTCGATTTACCAACGTGGATGGACGGCGTGCCAGGACACGGCCCCGCCCCTCATTGATCGACAAAGCTGAAGCAAAGCTCCATGGCAAAAGACCAATCATCGAAAGTCTTTATTGACGGCGAAGCCGGTACAACAGGCTTGCAAATCCGCGACCGGCTGGCTGGTCTCGACGGCGTTGAAGTTATTTCGATCGACAGCGCCCTGCGCAAGAATGAGAGTGCGCGCAAAGAGATGATGCGTGAAGCCGATGCCATCATTCTCTGCCTGCCCGACGACGCTGCTCGCGACTCCGTAGCATTGGCCGATAGCTTAGGCGAAGACTCACCGCGAATTATCGATGCCTCCACCGCACACCGCACGGCAGAGGACTGGGTCTACGGCTTTGCAGAATTGTTCAAAGGCCAAGCCGATCGGATAGCTGGAGCCCGCAAGGTTGCCAACCCAGGTTGCTACCCTACAGGCGCCATTGCTCTACTTCGCCCGCTTATCGATGCCGGCATAATGCCTGCCGACTTCTCCGTCACTGTCAACGCAGTGAGCGGCTACACAGGCGGTGGCAAATCAATGATCGCGGACTACGAAAAAGGAACCGCCTCGGCCTTTCAACTCTACGGCCTGACCCTGCACCATAAGCACGTCCCCGAACTTGAACTCTATTCAGGGCTGACTCGCAGACCGATCTTTGTGCCCTCGGTGGGCAACTTCGCCCAGGGTATGCTGGTGTCGGTCCCACTTCACCTCGCAGATCTGAATGGCTCGCCAAAACCTGCCGACATCGAGGCTGCTTATGGGGCCCACTACAGCAATGCGCATTCCTCAGTTCGCCTCGTCGACACCGCAACCTTGAATGGCCGCATCGAACCGCAGGCCCTCAATGGCACCGACGACATGGAACTGTTCGTGTTCGCCGACGACGCTCTCGGCCAGGCCATACTCGTCGCCCGCCTTGATAACCTCGGCAAAGGCGCAGCAGGTGCCGCCGTTCAAAACCTAAAACTTATGGTTGGGTTTTCCAGCTAAGGCCGTGTACCTAGCCCGAAACTAATGCCGGTCGAGATAGAGCGCATGGTAACGCCCATCCTCATCCTCGACGAAAAGCTCATCGACCTGCGGATGCCGCAACGGCTTACCGGTATCGTCCGGCAGCAGGTTCTGCTCGGAAACATAAGCCACGTACTCGGTCTCATCGTTCTCAGCGAGCAGATGGTAAAACGGCTGATCCTTCTTTGGCCGGATCTCCTCAGGAATCGACTCCCACCATTCCTCGGTATTGTCGAACACCGGATCGACATCGTAGACGATGCCGCGAAACGGATAGTAGCGGTGTCTCACCACCTCACCGACGCTATACTTGGCTTCCTTCATCGTCCCGCTCGCTTCGATCCTCAAGGCCCTGAGTGCCAGCCTCCTTCCGACAGATAAGTATTCGACGGGATCGGGGCAATTCTGTCAACGCCTCCGATGAGACGTCGTTGACAGTCAGCCCCGACACACCCTCCTCAGCAAATCAATTCTACAAACCGTAAGCTTCCGCGCGCTCAGGATCCTTTGATGCAACGATTTTCGCCAGATCAACGATAACCTTTGCTTGCTTCCAGGTTGCATCGTCCTGCATCTTCCCGTCGAGCATGACCGCACCCGTACCATCGGGCATGGCTTCCAGAATGCGCTTGGCAAAATCGACTTCGGCCGCATCCGGGCTGAACACACGCTTGGCGATCTCGATCTGCGTCGGGTGCAGCGACCATGCGCCAAGGCATCCCTGCAGGAACGAATTTCGGAACTGGCTCTCGCACGCCGCAAGATCGGAAAAATCTCCGAACGGCCCGTAGAACGCCTTGATTCCGTAGGCCATGCAGGCATCAACCATCTTGCCGACCGTGTAGTGCCACAGGTCCTGCTGATAAGCCGCGCGCGGAGCATCAGCGTCTGCACCCGGATCGGCCAGCACCGCATAGTCAGGATGCCCGCCACCCACTCGCGTCGTTTTCATTCCACGCGACGCCGCCAGATCAGCCGGACCAAGGCTCATGCCATGCATGCGTGGCGAAGCAGCAGCAATCGCTTCGACATTCTTCACGCCCTCAGCAGTCTCAAGAATCGCATGAATGAGGATCGGCTTCGTCACCTTGTGCGCGGCTTCGAGCTGCGCCAGCAGCTGATCGAGGTAATGGACATCCCACGGACCCTCGACCTTGGGCAGCATGATCACGTCGACCTTATTGCCGACCTTTGAGACAATCTCGGTGATGTCATCCAGAGCCCACGGCGAATTCAGGCAGTTGATACGTGTCCACAAACCCGTCTGCCCATAGTCGTGCTCTTGCGCCATCGAAATGAAACCGACACGCGCCTGCTCTTTCTCGGTCGCCGGAATCGCATCCTCCAGATTTCCAAGAATAACGTCGACTTTTTTGATCATCCCGTCGAGTTTGGAACGGATTTTCTCGTTGTGAGGCGGCACGAAATGGATCATCCGCTCAAGTCGCACGGGCAGCGCCCGGTAAGGCTCCGGCGCTCCGATGGCAAGCGGAGCGTAAAATTTGGCAGGCGTGCGGCTGGCGTTGTCCATCGGCGAGCAGTGTCCTTGTGCTAAGTAGTCATTTTGCTGCACTGCACTGTAGGACTGGAGGGCGTGGTGTCAATTGGGCGGCTGAGGGGGATATCCTGTTCCGGGCAGCCGGACTGCAAGCGACGCGTAGACTTCCGGGGTCGGCGAGAGCGGAAATCAGCAGATATTAAGCTCCATTCGCGACGGGCCCGATGAATACACCGTGCGACCGTTCGTGATGCATCAAATTATGTCTGCAACTACGTATTCAGCCGACAATTGGTGAGGTTGTCTGGCGACGTTCTGGTAAAGCTCGCGCATAGTCGGCAGCCAGATGGTCGATCAAGCTGCGCACCGCCGGCAGCAGGCCGCGCCTCGACAGGAAGACGGCATGCACGACACCGGCCTTTGGGCGCCAGTCAGGCAGGATGTCAACGAGCGCACCCGCCTCGATATCCTTTGCGATCACCATCGTTGGCAATTGCGCGACGCCGACGCCTAGCAACGCCGCGCTTCTCAACTGGGCGATGTCGTCGGTGACGAGGCGCGGCGAGTAGGGCACGCTTGCCGTCGCTCCATCGGGTCCTTCAAGCTGCCATATGTGCTCGCGGTGTGCGGGTCCGAAGCCGACGCTCGGCAGCTCAGCAAGACTTGCGGGCACCGCAGGTGCCGTAAGACCCGCCAGGCAACTCGGGCTGGCGACGAGCCGTTGTCCGCTGTCTCCAAGCACCCGCATGACGTGTTCCGTATCTTCGATCGGCGGGAAGCGGACGCGGATTGCGACGTCAATGCCATCACTGATGAGATCGACGCGCCGGCTGGTGCTCTCGAGATGGACGATGACGCGGGGATTGGCTGCCATGAACCGCGTAATCATGTCACCCACCTGAAAGCAGACAAGCGTCGGTGGACAACTGACGCGAACGATGCCTTGAGGTTCGGAGCGCGAACGATCGATCACGTCCTGCGCCGCCGCTGCTTCGACGAGCATCGCGACGCAGTGGCGGTAATATTCCTCGCCGATGTCCGTGACCGCAAAGCGGCGCGTCGTGCGTTGGAGAAGGCGGACGCCAAGGCGCGACTCAAGCTCACCAACCCTCCGGCTCAGCCTGGATTTGGGGATGCCGGCCGCGCGGCTGGCAGCGGCGAAGCCGCCGTGCTCCACGACTTGAGCAAAAAGATAAAGGTCGTTCAGGTCTTGCATTCATTTTATCGTTCTAAATTTGGAACACAGCATATGACAATCGCCATCTACCGGCAAGATTGTCCTGCCCATAGATTGATATTAACAGCGAGGGCCACTCGAGGCCCGCTGCCCGGAGGTACGAAATGAGAAAGATCCTTGGTACTTACAGCGCACCCAGACCCCACTGGGTCGGCGACGGCTTCCATGTCCGTTCGATGATCTCGCCGCAACATCACGGCGAACATCTCAGCCCATTCATCATGCTCGACTATGCGGCGCCCGAGACGTTTACGCCGACCGCAGACCGGCGCGGCGTTGGCCAACACCCGCATCGTGGCTTCGAGACCGTCACCATTGTCTACGATGGCGAACTGGAGCATCGCGACTCGACGGGAGCAGGTGGCACTATCGGCCCTGGCGACGTGCAGTGGATGACAGCAGCAGCCGGCATCATTCACGAGGAGTTTCACTCCAAATCGTTCGCTGAAAAGGGTGGCAACATGGAGATGGTGCAGCTCTGGGTGAACCTGCCGGCCAAACACAAGAACGCGGAGCCCGGTTATCAGACATTGCTCGACAAGGACATTCCCGCAGTCGAGCTGCCGGGCAAGGCGGGTGCCGTGCGAGTGATCGCGGGTGATTACGATGGCGAGAAGGGATCAGCGCAGACGTTCACGCCCATCAACATCTGGGATGTTCGACTGCGCCGCGACAAGAGCGCGACGCTTGAGTTGCCTGAGGGTCATTCGCTTGCCGTCGTCGTGCTTGCGGGTACGGTCGAGGTGAATGGTGCGGAAGTCGTTCGCTCTGGACAGCTCGTTTTGCTCGACCGCGAAGGCGGCGAGATCAAACTCGAAGCGAACGGCGACGCCAAGCTTCTCGTGATTTCTGGCGAGCCGATCAACGAGCCCGTCGTCGCCCATGGTCCGTTCGTGATGAACACCGTTGGCGAGATCAAGCAGGCGATGCTTGATTTCCAGGACGGTAAGTTCGGCCGCATGTCACAAGCTGCCGGCTAAGCCTGCAACCGGCGTGACACCAGACGATCATGGTGTCGCGCCGGTCGTTTGCAGAAAGATTATCCGTTGGCAGAACCAAACATCGAAAATCAGCCCCAAGAGCCCCCATCGACGAATTCAAAGGGAATGCCATGACTAGCGAACCCATCCGCGATTCCAAGTCGGATCACCTACTCACGCCCGAGAACTCCGCTTTCATCATTATCGACTATCAACCAATTCAAGTCAGCTCGATTCGATCGATGCAGCAGGAAGAGCTTGTCTTCAATATCGTTCATACGGCGATGGCGGCATTGAACTACAAGCTCCCGATCGTTCATTCGACAGTCAACGTCGAAACCGGTCGCAACAAGCCACCGATCCAGCAGTTGAGGGATGTTCTAGGCCCTTTCCCGACCTATGACCGCACCACCATCAACAGTTGGGAAGACGTTGAATTCAAGAAGGCCGTTTTGGAAACCGGCCGCAAGAAGCTGGTCATGACGGCGTTGTGGACCGAAGCCTGCCTCACGTTCCCGGCGCTCGACGCCATGAAGGAAGGCTTTGAGGTCTTCGTCGTTGCGGATGCGGTCGGTGGAACTTCGGTTGGTGCGCACGAAGCAGCATTGCGCCGGATCGAGCAGGCCGGCGGACAGTTGATCAGCAAGACGCAGCTCTATTGCGAATTGCAGCGCGACTGGGCGCGCGAGGCGACCGTGCCCGGATTCATGGACGTGTTCGAGAGCTGGGACGGGTTCAACCCCGAGAAGGCCTTCAAGGGCTAACCGCCATTCAGAAACACTGGAGGGCGTGGTGTCAATTAGGGTACAGGACATGTAACGCTTACGGTTGAAACGATCCGGGCAACCAATCTGGGAACTGGAGCAGTACAAGCCCATGAACCAAAGCGAATTTAAACGCCCACGCACGATGGACGAACTTAGGGCGGCGATGCGCAACCTTTTTACAGACGAGGCTTTGAGGCGCGGGCTGAGTATCGATGTACGCCCGAGCGATGTTTTTATTTCTCCATACGCAAAAAGTGGAACTACCTGGCTGCAGCATGTTGCCCACGGTCTACGTTCCGGCGGTTCAATGGAATTCCGTGAAATCAGTGAAGTTGTGCCTTGGATAGAAACCGCATCTGACCTGGGAATAGACCCGGGCGCCCAACAAGAATGGTCGCCGCGGCTTTTTAAGGCACATCTCACTTGGCATGATGTTCCGAAAGGCGGGCGATATATCGTCTCGTTCCGAGACCCGAAGACCGTTGTCGTCTCAATGTACCAGTTCTTTGAGGGGTGGTTCTTTGAGCCAGGAACCATCACGCTCGACGAATTGGCCGGTCAGTTTTTTTTAGCCACCAAAAGGTACTTCCATCACATTTTGAGTTGGGCGCCGGTCATCAATGAACCAAA
>JAJFHK010000023.1 GCA_021775655.1 Filomicrobium sp.
TGCAAACTATCTTGAGAAATCGGCTCTATACTGGCTGGTTCGAGTGGAACGGCAAGCTACATCAAGGTTGGCATGAGCCTACCATTTCAGTCGAGCTCTGGGAACGGGTCCAGGGTGTACTCGACGGCCGAAACGCTAAGAATTACCGAAGGGTGAAACACGATTTCGCGTTCTCGGGCTTGATACAATGCGCGGCCTGCGGCTGTGCTGTAGTTGGCGAGATTAAGAAGAAAAAGTATATCTATTACCACTGCACCGGACATGCCGATAAGTGCCGAGGCGAACCTTCCGCCTGCAAGCGAAAATATGTTCGCGAGGAACAGCTCGAAAAGCAGTTCACCGAGTTATTGGGCCGGCTTCATTTTGACGAAGACGTGTTGGAATGGGTCCGTGAGGCACTTCATGCAAGCCATGCGGACCAACGGCGTGAACATTCAGAGGCTATCCAGCGGCTGCAAAGCGAGCATTCCCGGCTCGGCTCGCGGATCAACACTATGTATATCGACAAGCTGGACGGAAGGATCACCACCCGCGAATTCGACCAATTAGCCAGCACGTGGCGAACCGAACAGGACAGAAGCCTCCAAGCCATTGCTCGGCACGAAGCTGCGGAGCAGTCCAACCTAGACGAAGGCGTCCAGATTCTCGAACTCGCGAGAAGCGCCCAGCGCCTGTTCGAGCGCCAAACTGCGCGAGAAAAGCGGCGACTGCTCAAGTTTATATTATCGAACTGCACTTGGAAGGATGGTGAGGTCATCGCAACCTTCCGCCAACCCTTTGATTTATTGGCAGAAACAACAGCTGCCGCGGCCGGCCAGGCTGCCCCTAAGGGGAGAATTCCTTCGAAAAGTGAGATTTGGCTGGGGAACCTGGATTCGAACCAGGACTAACGGAGTCAGAGTCCGTGGGTCTACCGTTAACCTATTCCCCAACGGCGCGGCCGTCGGCCGCCCGTTTCTGAAACAGCGCTGCAATCAGGCGCGCCGGATCGGTAAGCGGGCTATGTATCAAGAAGCCTTCACCGGTGCAACCTGGAAGCCAGCAAAAGCATGGTTATTCACGATTGGCGTCTATGAATCTGGGCACGCTCAACATAACCCTCAGTTAAAGAACGACTTTTTGGCTTATCCGAGGTATTGCGTGGATGCTTGTCTGCACTCGGGGCAAATTACTTTACCCGGCGCCTTCAGCTGGTACACTGTTGTTAAGACGATTCCAGACGCATGCCTGATGAAGCGGCTCCTTTTCCCACCAAATTAGTTCGGTTGGGAGTATGCGCCAGGCGCTGGAGAGGACAGCGGTGAGCGATTCCAGGGATTTCGACGACACTCAGATTGCCGGAAGCGCAGCGCCTGCCGATGGCTCGATTGCGACCGAGAACGGCGTTGCAGACACCCGAAGCCGCTCTGCATCCCAATCACCCGCCCCTAAGAACACCGATCCCTGCCACGACGCTCCCGCGGCCCGGTGGCGCTCCGATAGTCGGAATACGACGCGAGAAGAAGCCCGCAATATTCCGGAGAACCCGGTCTATGGCGCGCTCGATCTGGGAACGAACAATTGTCGACTTTTGCTGGCTCGCCCAACGCGCCGTGGATTTCGGGTCATCGATGCGTTTTCGCGGATTATTCGTCTTGGAGAAGGCGTTGCGCAGTCGGGGCGTCTTTCGGACGCTGCCATGAAGCGGACCTTTGATGCACTACGGGTTTGTGCGGGAAAGATTGAACGCAACGGCGTACACCGGTCGCAGCTGGTTGCAACGGAAGCTTGCCGTATCGCGGAAAACGGCAAAGCATTTCTAGACCGGGTGCAGAACCGGCTCGGCTTGGACATCGATATTCTCACCGCCGAACGAGAAGCGCGACTGGCGGTGGCAGGTTGTGCGTCGCTGGTCGATAGCCGATGTGATTATGTCTTGGTGTTCGACATCGGCGGCGGTTCGTCGGAATTGATTTGGCTCGATCTTCGGCAAATCCAAGGTCATTCGGGACGAACACTCGATAGGCTGGATGCTCAAAACTGCATGGCAGCGTGGACGTCGCTGCCGGTCGGAGTGGTGACCCTTGCTGAGCACTTTGGCGGAGAGTTCGTCACGGAGACGATTTTTGAAGCGATGGTCGAGTACGTCCTCAAGATGCTTCAGCGATTTGAGCGCGAGCACAATTTCCGTTCCCGCATCGCTTCTCGTTCGACCCATTTTCTAGGTACGTCAGGGACTGTCACAACGGTCGCGGGAATTCAGCTCGGCTTGCCGCGCTACGACCGCAACAAGGTCGATGGCTGCTGGTTATCGGTCGCGGACGCCCAGTCGGTGACCTATGAGCTTGTCGGTCAAACCTACGAACAGCGCATCGCTCAACCCTGCATCGGGCGTGACCGCGCCGACCTCGTGCTAGCTGGCTGTGCCATCCTTGAAGCGTTGATCCGGATGTGGCCGTGCCAACGCATGCGGGTTGCAGATCGTGGTCTGCGCGAGGGTATCCTGGCAACGCTAATGATCGAGGATGGCGTTTATCGAGCTCGCCGCAGGCCGGGCCGCAGGCGGCAGTGAGTCAGAACGCAGCCAGTCAGTTTACCTGACGCGGCTGGACAGGGGTGGAGGCATCGGCTGCTCTCCTGCTATCTCCCAGTAGCGGCGGACTTGTTTCGATAACGTTTTAGGTCGATCGGCAAATAGAATTCTTCCAGCATTAAGCGCCTGCATGCGTAATTCCTGCTGCCGTTTCTCAATCAACCTGGTAATTGCGTCGGTACCTACCTCGCCGACCGCTTCGCCTGATGGACCCTTCGCATATTCTTGGAGAATCGCCAGGTCGTGATCAAGGCCAAGTGTGTGCGCAAGATGCCTTGCCAATACGATACGCGCGTCAATGAGGTCAGGCCAAGCCGCTGACAGCAGCCTCAATTGCCGCCAATGTGCCTGCACACGCTTGCGCCAATCATGAGAAGCTTCGTCGGAGTGCTCGGCCATGAGGTCGTGCATGCGCCGACGGCCCTGGCGGTATGTTTTCTCAAATCCGGGCGCGACAAGGTCGAAGCCTTTTGCGGAGGGCTCAAGCATCGCCAGCCGCGCTCCAGCATGGCGCACTGACTTGGCGATTTTCTTCTCGTTAGGTGCAGCGTCGAGCTGCGAGTCCGGGAGACTATTTTCGATTTGGTGTTGCAGACTACTCAAATGTCGGAGTTCTTGTTGTGTGGCTTCCGACTTCAAGAAATCAATGGTCTCGTTCATCACTTGGACGTCACGCGAAACAGCTAGGGATCGGGCGATGTCGCGAAGGAAACCGTTTTCAGCACGATAATCTGGTCGCGATAATACAGGCTTTGCTAGACGCAATAGCGAACGCAGGCGCTTTAGGCACTTGCGCGTTTCATGGACGGCAACGGCACGGTCGGGGTTCTGCCATTCACGCAAGGTTCGTGCAATCTGCTGCGCGGCTATGCGCGAGAAGCCGACATTGAAGTCTTCTTTAGTTTTGAATCGGAATGCCATGTCGCCCGTTACTCAACCCTCGACTTCGATTGACGGCGACAGCCGACACGACGGTTCAAGGGCACCTTCGCATCAATAGCATGCCGGCGTCGTGTTTTTTGTGACCGGGGTCAGCTACGGTTCGATAAGGAAAACATTCGCATGAGAAATTCCGAGTCATCCGATGCGATCACGGAGGCCGTCCATGTGGACGAGCCATTCGCGGACCCGCTGTTCAGGGTCGGGGTGAGTAAGAAAGTCGGTGATGACAGAGACATAATCTGCACCTGCTGCCAATACGTCGGGCGCTCTATCGGGAGTTATGCCGCCGATGGCGACCAACGGTATGCGCCCGATACGGCTTTTCCAGTCGGACACGCGTTCCAGCCCCTGTGGTTGCCACTTCATCACCTTCAGCTTGGTTTCGAACACAGGACCGAGTGCGATGTAGTCCGGCTTGGCGGCAAGTGCGATATCAAGTTCAGCGTCGTCGTGAGTTGACACTCCAAACTGTACGTCCGCCTTCTTGATTGCTGCGAGATCTGCAGCGGCAAGGTCTTCTTGGCCGAGATGTATATAGTTGGCACCGATGTCGATGGCTTCTTCCCAATAATCATTCACAACCAACTGGCAAACGTGCTCGCGGGTGATTTCAATACTGGCCGCGATCTGGCGGCGCACCTCTTTTGGCGAAGCGTCCTTCAAGCGCAGTTGAATGCAGCGGACCCCTAGCGGGGCGATGCGGTCAAGCCATGCAACATCGGGGACGATCGGGTAAAAGAGGTCAAGGCCAAGTCTTTCGCTCATGCCTTGCGATCCGTGTTTGTGGCATTGTCGTCAAGATTGAAAAAAGGCGTTCCCGCAACCGGTGTCGACGGTGCTGCCATATTACGACGCTCCATGAGGCCGGAGCAGAATGCGGCGCGGCCAGCGTCGATAGCCTTGGCGAAGGCGGTTGCCATTCGCACAGGGTCGGCGGCCTTCGCAACGGCCGTATTGAGGAGGACCGCATCGTAGCCCATCTCCAAGGCCTGGGCTGCATGCGAAGGCGCACCTATTCCGGCATCAACTACGAGCGGGATATCCGGGAAGTAGTTGCGCATTGTTTTGAGCGCATAGGTGTTGGCTAAGCCGCGTCCGGTTCCTATCGGGGCGCCCCAAGGCATCAGCACTTGACAGCCGGCGTTGACGAGACGTTCGGCAGCTCCGAGGTCTTCGGTCGTATAAGGGAACACTTGGAAGTCATCACGGCCCAGAGCTTCAGCAGCTTCGACCAACCCAAAGAGATCGGGCTGAAGCGTGTCGTCGTTGGCGATCACCTCGAGCTTGATCCAA
>JAJFHK010000221.1 GCA_021775655.1 Filomicrobium sp.
CGGTGTCGAATCCCCAGAAGAAGATCGTCACGCCATCGCCGATCATTGACGATCCCGCTTTCACTTCCAGGCTGCCATTTTTCATGACGTAAACGCCAGGCTGAAGAGTCACATGTGCCTGAGGCTTGAAGACTGTGTCACCGCAGTAGACTCCTGGTTGGAGCGTGTGCGTACCGCTCTTGAGTTCGAGGTCGGTATGATCGCAAATCGTACTCGGCGGGTTATAGGTGGAGAATTTCTCATGGAAGGGATCAACCATGCGGCTGCAGCCCTTATACGGCCTCGGGCCAAAGTGCTCGCTGCCGTAAATTCCGCCATATGTACAGAATCCTTGCGCTGTTGCGACCGCCGCTCCGGTTGCAGACATTGACGATGTGCTGCTGGAATTCACCCAGACCCAGCAATTCTGAGAGTTGGATTCATTGATGCCTTGCAAGTGGAATGAATCCGAAGCCGTCTCGTTGAGCGCCAAAATGCAGGCCACGCCACCGTTGTCGATATGAGGTCGGGCTGAAGCGGTCACGCTCAGCGGAATTTCGTTGTAGCCCAAAATTTTCATTATTGATGTCTTGTATGTGAAGCTCGCTTGCACTTTCACATCGGAGTTGTTCGCATCAATGGTGTGTGAAATACCACTGAGTCCGGTCTCACCAACATTGGCATCATAGATGCCCTGTGCTGCCGCCAGCCGCCGGTCATCGCTGGTCGCCGGAACCCGTGCGCCCGCAATTGCCGCCTGATCGACGAGGGCTTGCAATCTCACTCTTGCGGACATCGCTCCACCGGTATCGATGGCGGCTCCAACCATGCTCAGCATTGGCACAAGAGCCAGGGCGAATGCGAGGCCGACATTACCGTCCACCTCATTGCGGAAGTTTTGTTTTTTTGATTGAGGCGCCGGCATGTTCTTTTTTCCTTGGGCACGGGTTGAGGCGATGCAATCAGTTTATGCCAAAGTATTCCTTCCGCAGTATTTCCGCTCGGCAGAAAGTTTGTGATGATTTGGCGGCAAACTCGTCTAAAATTGTCTCTATCACGACAGCCGCGAAACAATCAAAATTACCTAAACTACAGGGATTATTGTAATGTCCTCTCGCGAGGGCGTGGATTGCCAAGTTCACACAGTTAACCTTGTTTTTTTCAGCATCGTCCGGAATGCCGGAAACATTGACAAGTTATTATTTAGCGTAAAATCGCGTTTACATTCTGCCAAAAATTTATTTGGGCTTGGCGGTTTTTGTTGCGAATTCGCTCCATCTACCCCCCGACAGCGCCAGTGGGGTGCTCAATCGGCATGAAATTGGCTCTAAGGGACGGTGTCCAGGTCCATAAGATTCGCGCCAATCTCGAACAGCCGCCCCCTCGCAATTTTAGCAATGCGGCAACTATAGAACTTTCTCCGGAGAGCAGACTGTGACGCCGCTTGGCTAGCCAGATCGTGCCCGGATCGCTACAAGGGCTGCTGCGGTTAGCCGCGGTGCTCCGCAGTTCCGTTGCAAACCTGACTGGATGGGGTTGAAATGAACGATAAGATCTCGGTAACCCTGAAGCTCTATGCGTCCCTTGGCGCCTATCTTCCAGCTGGCGCGGCCCGCAACACCGCGGAAGTTGAAGCAGCAAGCGGCACGACAATCGAGACGCTGCTCGATACCTACAGCGTTCCTCGCGAGGCCTGTCACCTGGTTCTTCTGAACGGGATATTCCAACCGCGGGAACGGCGTGCGTCTGCAACTTTGACGGCGGGCGATGCAGTCGCGGTTTGGCCGCCTGTTGCCGGAGGTTGAGCAAAGCATGACTGAATTTTCGCCGGCGACGGTGCCAGATGGCGGTACGGCCCGAATTGAAAAGCTGATGACTCTATCTCAATCGGAATATTCAAAGTCGATCGGCGCTTTCGCTGGTGAGGCCGCGGCCGCAACCGCCTTGCGTGGTGAGCCGGTACGACTTGACATCGGCAGTGGTCAGGTCGAGATCACGTTCACGAAAGTCGAAGGCTTTTCATTCGGCGGCCTCGTCGAGATGCCGCGCGCCCACATCGTACTTCAAATGACCGGGGTCGATCCCACCGAAGCGGCAGCATTTATGCGCCGCTTCGATATTTCGTTTCAGCGCGGCGGCGGATGAGGCTTCCCAAGGATCTTTTACCCTCACGCCTCTGCCGGTTGCGTGCTTGCCCCGGCCATCCCGGAAATCAACAGCGCGAAAGCATATTCAAGCGCGACCTCTTTGAGGGATTCGAACCGACCCGATGCCCCTCCGTGGCCCGAGTCCATGTTGGTTTTCAGCAGGATCAAATTGTCTGAGGTGTTGAATTCGCGTAATCGTGCGATCCACTTGGCAGGTTCCCAATAGGTTACGCGCGGATCAGTGAGACCTGCGACCGCAAGAATGTGCGGATAATCCTGCGCCGTTACGTTGTCATAAGGGCTGTACGAGCGGATCAGCGCAAAGTCGTCTGCGCTTGTGATCGGGTTGCCCCATTCAGTCCATTCCGGAGGCGTCAGCGGCAGGTCCGCGTCGAGGATAGTATTGAGCACGTCGACGAACGGCACGTTGGCGATTATTCCGCCAAATAGGCTGGGTGCCATGTTCGCGACGGCGCCCATCAGCATTCCACCGGCCGAGCCGCCCTGAGCAATAATATTGCCCCGCTGCGTCATCCCCTCTGCAACGAGATGCTCGCCGGCCGCCATGAAGTCGGTAAAGGTATTGAGCTTTGTTTCCCGCTTGCCGTCCTTGTACCAGCGGTATCCCTTTTCCTTGCCGCCGCGGATATGGGCGATGGCATAGATGAAGCCGCGGTCGACGAGCGACAGCCGTGCAGTGGAGAACGAAGCCGGTATTGAGATGCCATAAGAGCCGTAGCCGTAGAGCAGCAACGGGGCCGAGCCATCGAGCGACGTATCCTTTCGGTAGAGCAAAGAGATCGGCACAGTTTCTCCATCGCTTGCCGGCGCAAATAGACGGCGAGTAACGTATTCGTCGGGGTTGTGTCCGCTTGGCACTTCTTGCTGCTTGCGCAGAACCCGCTCGCGCGACTCGACGTCGTAATCATAAACAGCAGCCGGCGTAGTCATCGACGAGTACGAGAACCGTATCGTTTGCGTTTCGAATTCCAGGCCGTGAGACAAGCCGAGCGAGTAGGCCTCTTCGTCAAAAGACACCTCATGTTCGACGTTGTCTGAAAGCCGACGGACGACGACGCGTGGCAAACCGTTGTCTCTTTCCAGGCGGACGAGGTGGCCGGCATAGGCCACCACATCGAGGATCAACCGGCCGCGCCGATGCGCGATGAACGGCTTCCAGCTGTCCTTCCCTGGCGCACTGACAGGAGCTTCAGCGATCTGAAAATCTTCGGCATCATCTGAGTTCGTTGTTATGAAAAGGCGCTCGCCGTGATGCTCGATACTGTACTCGTGACCGGTTTTGCGTGCTTCGATCAGCCGTGGCTTTGCGGCCGGGCTGTCGGCATCGATCAAATAGACTTCGCTTGTCTCGTGATCATGCGAAGTGATCGTTATGAATCGCGACGACTGTGTTTGCCCAAGGCTGACATAGAATGTCGTTGCTTCCTCCTCATAAACGAGCACGTCCTCCGAAGATGGCGTCCCAATGACATGCCGGTGGACGCTGCGAGGCCGGTGGTTCTCGTCGAGCCGTACATAAAAAAGCGTCTTCGAATCGTTTGCCCACACGATGTTTCCATTCGTGTCGGCAATGACGTCCTCCAGGTCAGAGCCCGTGTCGAGATCGCGAATGCGTACCGCGTAGTATTCTGAGCCTTTATCATCGACACCGAATGCGAGCAGGCGATGATCGCGGCTGTGGTCTGTTCCGCCAAGCGACCAGTAGGCTTTTCCCTCGGCTTCCGCATTGCCATCGAGCAGCACGTTGACTTCGCCGCCGTCGCGGGGCTGCCGGCAGAGCTGAGCGTATTGGCCGCCGGTGACGTACCGCGAAGAATATGCCCACGGGCCTTGCGCCGCCGGAACGGTACTGTCGTCCTGTTTGATGCGGGCTTTCATTTCTTCGAAAAGCCGTGCCTGAAGGGCTTCGGTGTCTGCCAGAGCCACTTTTGTGTAATTGTTCTCAGCTTCGAGGTAATCGCGGATGGGTGCCGTCAGCTTGCTTGGGTCCCGCATCACATCCTGCCAGTGCGCGTCCCGTAGCCACGCGTAAGGATCGCTCAACTCGACCCCATGAACGTTAGTAACCACTGACTTCTTTGATGCGCATGGCGGATCTAGCTTCACAGCTAAGCGGGTCGGTTGGGTCATGTCTGGGCCTCTGATGGGACACTTGTGTTCAGCTTTTTGGGCAATTTGATCTACGTACGGGAACCCTCGGCCTGCCGCTACCCTAAGTGAGGCACTTGGGCGTCACGAAACCAATACGCCGCAGGAACGTTGAATAGTGGGCGCATAACGTTTGCAGCGTAAGGTTTGGCCCGACTTGGCGGCTGAATGATTGAAACCATCATGATCGAGGCTTTTGCTACGGCTGCCGACGCGCTACGTATCTTGGGGCAGGTACGCAACAACAGGCCGTCTTGATCCAAATGAATATCGACGAAATTCGCGACGACTTCTCTTTCCTCGACGATTGGGAGGACAAATATCGCTATGTAATCGAGCTCGGCAAGCAGTTGCCGGACCTAGCCGACGACAAGCGAACCGAAACAAACAAAGTCCGAGGATGTGTTAGTCAGGTTTGGTTGGTCACTCGAAGGGATGGCGACCGCCTCCACTTTGAGGGGGACAGTGACGCGATGATCGTTCGCGGCCTTGTCGCGATACTTCTGTCCATCTATCAGGACCACACTCCGCAAGAAATAATCGGGCTCGACGCCAAGGAGGTTTTTGGCGACCTGGGGCTTAAGGATCATTTGACGCCGCAGCGTTCCAACGGATTCGTCTCAATGGTCGACCGGATCCAATCCGATGCGCGTGCGGCACTCGAAGAATAAGCGCCTGCGAATCTAAAGAGAGGTACGACCGCCGGGTCTTGGAACTACGATCAATCGCGATCACTCGGCTGGCCATCCTCCATGCCGTAGAATCGTGCAAGAGCGCTCAAAGCAAGCAGCAACACGACCTTACCCGTTCGCCGTGGCCAACCCGACTTCTGTTCAACCTCTTCAAGACCGATCAAATAGCAGCAGACATCGACGAGAACGCTGGAAAATTCTGGCCCGACACTCGTCAGTGCGTCGCGGAAGCGATCTCGAGCGCGTAGTTGCGCATCGTGCAATTCCAACTCCCGGTCCGGTGACGCACTCCGCTGTGTCCCGCTGATGACCGGAGACCAGTTTGAGGTGACGCTCGGCGTCAAGCTGCCGAAGGTGAAGTCGCGCCGGAGTCGCTCGCCGGCAGAGAATTGCACATCGCTGATAAAGCGGCGTCCTTGTTTGTCGAAGCGCTGACGCAGCCAGGTGAGTGGACTTTCGCAATCATTCTGTTTCGGCATCGTGGCCAGGACACTGCGTTGCGCCGGCGGCGACGAAGTTCTGCGAATTGGCTCACGGCATTTGGTGTCACCGGGCTTTGGCGCGCCTTTCGCGCTCAATTCCCGCTTCAAGGCAATTCGTCCCGCATTCGAGATTCGCCAGCCTTCGACCGTTTCGTGAGGCACCGCCCAACCCCGCGTCATGACATAATGCCAGATATCGACAGCTATGCTCGATTCGGTGGGATTGGACGGGCGGCATCGGGATTGAGGCGTAGTCACGCGAATACCGGTGTCGGTCTCGATTGCCATAGCTTGCGCGCGAGACAGCGCCCGCATTGCCGCGACCACTCGGCCATTATCCGGAGTAGGATTGGCAGCAGGCGTCGCCCGCGCGCAATTGCGCGCAATCCGGGTGGACATGGCAATCTCCAGAGTGACGATGTGATTTTTCAGGTGACCTGGATTCGCTTCGCACTCGACTAAGCAGCCGCCGAATGCTCAGTTCCGCCGGATCAATTCGCGGGGAACCGCAACTGCTTGATCTTGCCCGGTGCGACGGCGAACTTCTTCGCGTGCCACTCGCTCTAGAAGTTCAAGCAGCTGGTCGAAGACTAGTTCGTCACGACGGTCTTCGATCAGGGCGCAGGCATGGGAAACAGTGGTACGGTCACGTTCGAAGATCCGACCGACCTCCGTGAGACTGAGACCACATACAACGTGAGCCAGATACATGGCTGTCTGCCGGGCAAGCGCGACGTGGGCCCGCCCACGCGTGGCACTACGAAGGGCCTGAACAGGAACGGCGAACACGCGCGAGATTGAAACCTCGATGGCAATGCGGCGCCCGATGTTTTCCCTTTTCCAATTGGCCATTACGCTGGGTCCACGATGTTCGGACCCGAAGCCTCCGCGCATCAGGCTGTTTTCTCCGGTTCGCGATCTAAGCGATTCAAGAACTGTACCGTTTTGCAGCATTTGATCTTCTCCAGTCGTCGATGGCGTATAATAGCGATTTGCTTCCCACATATTTGCGAACGGAAAGCATCTATCGACTGTTGGGCGCCCAGGAAACTAGGGCGTCAATGAAGCCCAAGTATACCTTGAAGAACGCGATCGGCATTCATCAGATTAGATGTCGGTGAAGCAGGGGGGATAACTTGGCAAAGTTGAATATAACTAGGGACTATTACATAATATAGGAAAGTCGCTCCCGGTTACGTGCTAAACCCTGAATGGGCAGGCCGCCTTCGGACAGGCGACACTAAGCCGGCTATTTGGGTCGGGGCAATATCAGTCGCGCTTGGTGCCGAGGCCCATTTTCTTTGCAAGATCCGAGCGGGCTTTCGCGTAATTCGGAGCGACCATCGGATAATCATGGGGCAGGCCCCATTTCGCGCGGTATTCTTCAGGCGTGAGATTGTAATGCGTACGCAGGTGCCGCTTCAGCGATTTGAACTTCTTGCCGTCTTCTAAACAGATGATGTGGTCAGGCATCACGGAGCGCTTTACCGGAACCTTGGGCTTGAGCTCTTCGCGCTTTGCGGCAGCGCCGTCACCCGATGCCTGCGCGAGAGCGGAGTGAGTGTCACTGATGAGCTGCGGCAATTCGTTGGCCTGAACGTTATTATTGCTGACATAGGCCGACACAATCCGTGTCGTCAGCTCGACGAGCGGAGATTGGGTATCCTCGTCAAGTGGTCCGTTTGGTTCAGACGCATTTACAGCCATGTCATGCTCATCCATTTTCAGGCTCAGCAAAGTTTATAAGTGGTCTCGTCAAGCTTTAAAATCACTCGGCAACCATTCATACCAGTGATGACTGGCAAGCAAAGTAGGAACCGCAAAGACGCCGCAGCGTCCTCAGCAATCAATACTCTTGGACATCAAATCTACAAAGATGTCAACAAGCATCGAGCTTCTTAAGCTTTCAATTGTTGCTATTTGTCTCTAGCCAATACAAGGAAGTCTGGCTTCCGCCGCTCAAGAGCCACGCCAATCGGGCTTCAAATCTTCAGAACGTAGTGTCCCGCGGTCCGACACCGACATATGCCGCATCTGTCGCATTTGCGATACGGATTCTTCGAATCTGGCGCGCAATTCTAACGCTGCACGAGACGCAAAATCCGCGACAACGACGCCACCCTCCTTGAGCTTTTCTGCGATCAATTCGCAATCTTTTGGTCGCCGGTCACACAGCGTCATGACGTCGACGCTGCTTGCGTAAGCCGACTGTGTCACGCGGTCGAGCACATCACGGGGCGCGAGGTAGGCTGCAAGTGCAACGATGACTGCCAGTCTTAAAATCATGCGAAAATCCCGAGTGCAGATGCGAACGGCGAGGTTTGAATTCTGGGCAACTTACTTCGTCGGCCTTTCGGCCAAGTTCTGTGGAGATGAGCAAATTTCGTAAAATTGTTTGCATCGCAGTTCGCGCGACCAGTGTTTCAAACGGGCAGCGGTCGAAAAAGAACTCAGAAATTGGTGTCAGTTAATGCGCTATTAATGCCTGTCCGAAATAATTCGGCGCGAGTTCAGGGATACGGGGTGAAATTTATTCGATGTCGCATCGGTTTGTGGGCGGTTGCATGGCAGTATTCGGTGCATTGACGCTTGCGCTGCTCATTAACCTGACGAGCTTTCAACACGGCACGCGTGAATTGGCTCCGGCGCCAACAGCAACGATGCTTGCACCGACCGTCGGATTCGCGCCAGCAGAGACCGAGGATGGCGGACTTGTGATCTTGAATTCTTCGACCCCTCAAGCAAGCCGTACGATCATGGAAGTACAGCGCGAGCTGAGCACCTTCGGGTACCAGCCCGGACCGATTGACGGCACCGCCAGCTTAATGACCCATGCAGCTGTCATGGCCTTTGAATACGACAACGGGCTGCCGCTGACGGCGGCAGCCGATGATGTTCAACTCCAGCGCTTATTGCTTGGCACCGGTCGGTTCTCACGATCGTCGATGGAGAATGCAGGCCTTCCGGCAAGCATTGAAGCAAAGCGTGTTATGCAAACCGTCCAGCAGTCGTTAAAGCGATCAGGTTATGACCCCGGCACTGCTGACGGAACCTATTCCCCAGAGACCGAGCGCGCGATCCGCAACCTTGAAACCGATAGCAACTTGCCAGAAACTGGGCGTGTCTCAGGACGTCTCGTTGAAATGCTGACGGCTCTCGAAAGCCGCGGTAAGCTCAAGGTGAGTCGTCGGTAACACGCTCTATTGGCGAGCCGGTAGTGCAACGGCTCCGTCATCGGCCTACTGGATGTTGAGCAACTCGCTCCAACATCGGTTTATCGAATGTTGGGCAACCAAAAAAGCTACCCATGCGGATCAATTCGGAATTGTGGGTCAAGTCTTACCTGCGTATCTGCAACAGTTCGGGGGCAGCCGCTTTCGTGGTGTGCCGCGGTGATGAGGATGGTGGCAGCATATTCGTTCGCATCAATCAGCTAGACGGAACCTCTCGCTTGTACGGCCCGGCCGCCGTTGGGTTAGCCGAAACGGTATCCGAACGCTACTGGTCACTGCGACATACCGGAGACGACAAAGGCGTCGAAGAATTGATCTCGCGCGAACGCAGCTTCGACCCCGATCTCTGGTTGGTCGAGGTGGAAGATCGGGACGGTCGCGATTTCCTCAGCGACTGGCTCATTTCCGAATGAGTGAGTCCCTCGTGTGACAGCCACGACTCGGTCAATCACGTATTAACTCTATGTAAGGGGAATCAGAGTCGAAATCGAAGCGTCGCGTGTTCGGTAAGGACTCCTTAAGTCCGGACAAAAGATTGTACCCAGTAAGTTCAATTGGAGGCAGCGGAAGCGTTGACAGGTGGATGGGGCAGAAATGGCAATAATTATTGATTTTGCGCAGATGCGTGAGGT
>JAJFHK010000222.1 GCA_021775655.1 Filomicrobium sp.
CGTTGAAACACTGCATATTGTCGTTAAGAATCTGGCTTCAAAAAAAGTACTTGGCAGAAGACGAGAACGCCGCAGGTGGTACATTTATTCCGCAACAGCCAACGTATTTATCGAACGCTCGCATGCACTGACCATGCAGGATTCAAAAAACAACGCCGCCACCGGTGTTAGCGGAGAGCTTTCATCCTTGTCGTACATGAAAGACAATCAGTACATTCTGAAGCTCTCGAAAACGGATCTCGCTCCGCTCAGAGAATATTTGAAAGATTTCGATGTTTGGGCCGTGAACTGAGCTTGTGAATTCAGCTTCTATATGCGGTCGCAAGAACGCGGATCGGAAAATCTGCATGATCAACACTTTACCTCCGACAGCCAACAATGCTCACGGTGCTACAAGCGCATTCGTCCCATGCTCTTCGACCTTGGTTGATCGATTGAGCCGCCCTGTGGCTGTGCGGAGGTGCCTTCGTCCCGACGTTGCGAAAATGGCGCGGGGCCACGCCCAGCCAAGCACAGAGCAATTTCAGTTATTCCTAGGCAAGACATGGCGTTGTCGCGTGTCGGTACGAACGCCTCCTTCTGCCTTCATCAGCGGGCGCGACCTTCGTTTCGGTCAATGCGTCGATATCACTTAGTACTCACGGGATGTCCTGCCAAAGCGTTCGCCGAATGCCGAGACAGGCTCTGCCATCGGACTTTCAAAGGGAGAGTTATTATGACCAATGCTATTCAACGATTACAGGCTTGGTTTTCCCAAAATTGCGACGGGCGTTGGGAGCATAATTTTGGAGTTTTGATTCAAAGTTGTGACAATCCTGGCTGGTGGGTAAAGGTTGATGTCCGCGGCACGCCCTTAGAGCATAAACCGTTTGATAATGTACATATGGGCGTGGACGAAGATGGTCACCCAAGCTGTGAAAACTGGCTTCATTGCTACAGTGTAGAAGGCACTTGGAACGGTGCTGGCGACGGTGAAAAGTTAGAAGCAATTCTAGAACATTTTTTGGATTGGGCAGCCGGCGTGCGATGAGGCAAAGCTTATCAGGCTTCGACAGTGGCCGGGAAGTAAGCTTTAAGGTCTTCGGCGGGTCAGAGTTAGATTCCGACCACGTCCGAAAATGACGCGCTGCCTACTTTCAGGACCCAACGGGGCAAGAGCATAACCGGACGGCTTTCGGAACGGCAACCGTTCGCGCACAACGTCCCCTTAGGCCGCCCACGCCCAATAAAAACCGCCACCCCGAAACTCGAACAACTCCCAAAAGCCGACCAGTTTACGTACTACGATGGATCGCCCTCTTCGCGCGGTGCGACCATCTTGGGGGCATCACTCCCAACCGGCGGCAATTCACCGGGCAGATGCGCATCGCGGTATCGGTTGGTAATCGGATAGCGCCGGTCGCGGCCGAAATTGCGCGCTGAGATTTTCACACCCGGCGCCGACTGGCGGCGCTTGTATTCTGAAATATAAAGGAGCCGCTCAACCTTTTTGATCATCTCGACATCGTGCCCACGAGCAGCGATCTCAGCAATCGGCAACTCCTTCTCGACAAGGCAGGCAAGTATGTCGTCGAGCACATCGTAGGGCGGCAGACTGTCCTGGTCGGTCTGATTTTCGCGTAACTCAGCCGTCGGCGCCTTGGTCAGAATATTTTCCGGAATCACAACGCCGCTCGGCCCATTGCCAATCGCGACGGTGTTCGCGTTGCGCCACCGTGCGATGCGGTAGACCTCGGTTTTGTAGAGGTCCTTGATCGGGTTGAAGCCGCCGTTCATATCGCCATAAAGCGTCGCGTACCCAACCGACATCTCGGACTTGTTGCCGGTCGTCAGCAGCATCGCGCCGAACTTGTTGGAAAGCGCCATCAACGTCACGCCGCGCGCCCGGCTTTGGATGTTTTCTTCCGTAACGCCAGCTTCAAGGCCCTCGAAAAGCTCAGACAGCGACGACACGAAGCCTTCGACAGCCGGACCAATCGGAACGCTATTGTAACGCACGCCCAGCGCCTTCGCGCAGGCTTCCGCATCAGTAAGGCTGTCCTGCGAAGTATATCTGTAGGGCAGCATTACGCAGTGCACGCGGTCCGCACCAAGCGCATCAACAGCCATGGCCGCCACAAGCGCTGAATCGATGCCCCCGGATAGCCCCATGACGACGCTCGCAAAACCATTCTTATCGACGTAATCGCGCAGCCCCAGAATACAAGCTGCGTATGCGGCTTCATCACCTTCGCTGAGTTTCGCACGCTCGCCCTGCCGGCACTGCCAGCCATTTGCCCCCTGCTCCCATTCGGTAACCTGGATGGTTTCGATCCAGCCGGGAAGCTGCACGGCCATATGCCTGTCCGCATTGAGAACGAACGACGCGCCGTCAAATACCAATTCGTCCTGGCCGCCAACCTGGTTGACGTAGATAAGCGGCAGGTCGTTTTCGGTGACACGCGCAACCGACATATTCAGGCGCAGATCCGGCTTCGTCCAATCAAATGGCGAGCCATTCGGCACGATGATGAGTTCCGCACCGCATTCCGATAAGCACTCGACGACATCTTCAACCCAGATGTCCTCACAAATCGGAACGCCTATACGTACGCCACGAAAATTAATCGGCCCCGGCATCGGCCCCGGCTCAAAGACGCGCTTCTCATCGAACACGCCATAGTTCGGCAGCTCCACCTTGAAGCGCAGCGCCGAAACTTCGCCGCCATCGATCATCGCGACCGCATTGTAAACTTTACCGTCTTCGGGCCAAACCGTACCAACCAGCATAGCCGGACCGGGCTTATCCGCTGTCGCCGCGGCAAGCTTCATTACCGCATCCCGGCTTGCCTGCTGAAACGATGGTTTCAGTACGAGATCTTCAGGTGGATAGCCTGCCAAAAACAATTCTGGAAATACGACCAGATCGGCCCCGAGGCGTCCGGCGTCTTCGCGTGCCTGCAAAACCTTGGAGGCATTCCCCTCAAGATCACCGACCGTCGGATTGAGTTGCGCAATCGCAATTTTCATAAACGCTTCAGCCTGCTTGATTTCTGTCCGTTTCAGAGCCGCGCATTATCCCTGCTAATGCTCGGCTGGCAACCGGCATATAGATCATCGCACGCCTGCTGCCTTAGTCCGGATCCCAGGCCAGCAGTTCTTGCGCGTGTTCGGAAGAATGCACCGGATGAGCTAGCCCGTTGCGAATGACATAGACCCACTCAAGCTGC
>JAJFHK010000223.1 GCA_021775655.1 Filomicrobium sp.
ACCCGCATGTTCGACATTCTCAATATGGCGGCGCGAAACGTTCAGGTGATTATTTTTACGTGCCGGGAACAACTATTCGAAGAGCTTGGCGGCAAGCAGTTGTCATTGCAGCCCGGTAGCAGCGATGAGCTGATATCGGCGTAATCATGAAAGTGGGGTATCGTTTTATGAAGAATATTTCAGCCGTTATCCCCGACATGATTATTGTCGTCGAAACTTGCACCGTGCATAGGGACGGGATCGATGGCATTTGAACAACTGCTTGAATGGGCGGCCAACCGGCCAGCATGGCAGCAAGATGCGTTGCGCCGGCTCGCGCTATTTGGTGAA
This sequence comes from Filomicrobium sp., assembly GCA_021775655.1. Taxonomy (GTDB): domain Bacteria; phylum Pseudomonadota; class Alphaproteobacteria; order Rhizobiales; family Hyphomicrobiaceae; genus Filomicrobium. Next base: position 331 of record JAJFHK010000223.1, read on the forward strand.
TTATCAGAAGACGACTTGTCGGCTTTGTGCCTCCAGATTGAAAGCGTTGCCGGCTTACCCATTGAAAATGCGACCGCGCCCCTGCCGCTTGCTGCCGAACATTTGACCGAGGCGGCAAGCAACCAGCCAAAGACCGTTTTTGCCTCACTTGGCCCCGTTTTGCGTGTTGACCGTCTGGCAGACGACCAGCCGCCACTTCGTTTTGCCGTCAATGGTGTCACACTTATTTATGGAGCCAATGCCTCCGGAAAGAGCGGTTACTGTCGCATCGCCAAGCAGTTGTGCCGCTCGCTCAGCCCAGGAGAATTGCGCGGTAATGTCTATGATAACGTCCAAGACGAACCGCCAGAGGTCCAGGTGGGATTTCGCGTTGGGGATGACGCCCAGCCCAAGCAGGACACAGTATGGGTCGGCAATCAACAGGTGCCAGCAGAACTGGCCCGCATTTCCGTGTTCGATACTGCAAGCGCCAGGGTCTATGTGGACAAGAAACGAAAAATCGAATTTCTACCGTACGAACTCGACCTACTAAACAAGCTTGGGCTTGGATGCCGTGCTCTGGAACAAGGCTTCAAGGAACGGGAGGCAGCGGTGAATGCCACCCTCAATACTCCCTTACCGACTGGCTATACGGACGGCACGACGGTCCATGAGGCCATCGCTCGGCTCGTGACAGCGACCGATCTCGACCAGCTTCCCACGGAACAGGAGTTGCGCGGGCTCGGCACATGGTCCGACGAAAAGCAGACCGATCTCGACCTCGTCACACAATCATTGACCAACGACCCAGCGGCCTTGATGCGGCTGCGTACTGCGGCGAAGCAGGCCCTTGAAAGCGTGCGGGAGGAAATTTCCAAAGTAACCGACAATATAGGTGATCAGGCAATTCTCGATATTCGCAACAAACGGCAGGACGCGGTTGTAAAGACAGCGGCGGCCGAAGCTGCGGCGCGCGATCTGTTCAGCGACGAGCCGATCCCTGAAGTGGGATCGGAGATTTGGCGGCAAATGTTGCTATACGCCCGCGAATTTGCGGCGTCCGTCTTCACTGAAAAAGAGCCGCCGCAACTTGTCACCGGCGAGCTTTGTGTGCTGTGCCAGCAAGAGCTGGACGAGGACGCAACCCGTCGGCTGTCGGCATTCGACGGCTATATCGTGGGGCGGGCAGCAGAGGAAAGTGCCAACGCCACGCTCGCTTTCGAGGATCATCAAGCGGCGGTATTGGCGCTCGCCATAAGGGCGAAACGTGAAATAGACACGCTGCTCGCTGGATATGCGGCCTTGAGTGACGCCACACAGGAAAACGCGACCGTTATCTCAACCTTTATCGAAAAGGCCGGGGAGAGGCTAGAATCGGTCAAGCGCATCTTAAGAGACGGCACCTTTGACACAATGGACGCTTTGGAGCCGTTACCAGCTTCCCCGGCGCAGATTATTGATGATGAACTCATTCGGCTTGAACAGGAAATTGCCGAGCTTGAAGCGGCAGGACGGGACGAAGATGCGTTGGCCGGACTAAAGCTGCGGCACGCCGAACTGTCCGACCAAAAGCGTCTGAGCGAAGAAATTGAGATTATTGTCGAACGGCGGAACAAGCTTGAGGAACGCCATCGCCTGATTGCATGTCGTGGCGAATGCCGGCTGACGGCAATCACACGCCGTATCACCGACCGGCGACGTGAAATCCTAACCCCCGCGCTAAAAGTTGCATTGGATGACGAGTTGAAAACACTGCGGCTCGCGCATATTCCCCTCAATCTGGAGGATCACGGTGACGGTGCCGAAAGTATCGTTGAGGTCGCGCTGACCGCGCAGCAGCGTATTGCCAATAACAGCGACGTGTTGAGCGAAGGCGAGCAGCGCGCCTTGGCGCTTGCCTGTTTTCTTGCAGAACTTGGTGAACTCGGCAGCGATCACGGGATCATTGTCGATGATCCTGTTTCCTCACTCGACCATACGCGGATGCAGGCAGTTGCCGAACGCTTGGCTGAAGAAGCTGCAAAGGGGCGCCAGGTCATCGTCTTTACACACAATATACTTTTTCATCACATGCTGCGGACGGAAACCCGACGCGCCCGTGTCGCCTGTCACACCGAGTGGATGAGTAGCCTGGGCAATGACCGGTTCGGCATCATCGACGACGCCCGCAAGCCCCGGCAGATGAGAAGCGTTCCGGAGAGAATTCAGGAGATTGAACAGGAGTGTCAGTCGTTAATCGAGTCCGGATTCGATCACACTGACGAAAACTTTCGCCCTTCTGTCGTTTCCCTCTATACGCAAATGCGCGACACATGGGAACGCGTCGTTGAAGACATCCTGTTTAATCGGGTTGTTCAGCGCTTCCGTCCCGAAATTATGACGCAGCGCCTCGACGAGGCGTGCATAGATCCCGAGAACGATTATCCGGTGATCTTTGAGGGCATGAAACGGTGCTCCCATTATTCGGGACATGATCTGGCGGAAGATTTACCGCCCGAACTCCCCGAGGCGGATCACATCCGTCACGATGCAGACGAGCTGAAGGCATTTTTTAACGCGGCAAACGAACGCCGCAAGAAGTTGAGAAAAGCGCGTCCGTACGAAGAGGGGGTAGAACCTGTTCTCCTTTAGTCAAATCACCGTATCGCTATGGCACGTCCTGCACCCGCTAAAAC
>JAJFHK010000224.1 GCA_021775655.1 Filomicrobium sp.
CCCAACGCTGGCAAGTCAACGTTCCTTGCCGCCGTATCAGCCGCCAAGCCCAAGATCGCCGACTATCCATTCACGACGCTGCATCCTAACCTCGGCGTCGTAAAAATCGGCTCGAAGGATTTTGTCCTTGCCGATATCCCCGGACTTATTGAGGGCGCCAGCGAGGGTGCCGGACTAGGTACACGCTTCCTCGGTCACGTCGAACGTACGCGCGTCGTAATTCACCTTGTCGATTGCACCTCAGAAGATGTTGCGAGCGATTACGAGACCGTACGGTCTGAACTTGAGACTTATGATCATGGCTTCTCTGAAAAACCCGAAATCGTCGCCCTGTCGAAAATCGACGCTCTTACAGACGACGTTCTGAAGGAGCGCTTTGCCGAACTAAAGGAAACCTGCGGCAGGCGTCCGCTTCTCTTGTCGGCCGTTTCAGGCAAAGGCGTTGAGCAGGCCCTTTTTGAAATAAGCAACCGAATCAATGCAGCAACGGCGGAGGAAACAGGCGAAAACGCCGAGCAAGAGAAGCCCTGGCAACCCTAAAAAATCAGCCCGCCGCCCTAATCGCTCAATTCGTGCTATGAGCGGCAAACACCGCGACCATCTCATAGCCAGCACCACATGTCCGACAACCAGAAATCTATAACAAGGCCCGCTGCGAAAAATGCTCGTCCTGAGTGGGCGGAAGCCTCGCGTATCGTCGTTAAGCTCGGCTCCGCACTCCTCACCTGCCGCGAAACGGGCACGCTGAACACACAATGGCTGGCGTCGTTAATTGACGATATTGCTCAGCTTGCCAGCGCGGGACGTGATGTCGTCATTGTCTCGTCAGGTGCCATCGCGCTTGGACGTCACGCCCTCAAGATCGCCCCTGGCCCTCTGCAATTGGAGGAAAGCCAAGCTGCTGCAGCTGTCGGTCAGATTGCTTTGGCGCACGCCTATGCTGACCTTGCAAAAACCCACGGCATCACCGCCGCACAGGTGCTTGTAACGCTCGGCGATACCGAGCAACGCCGCCGTTATCTCAATGCGCGTGACACACTTCTCACCCTTCTTCGCTTCAAAGCCCTTCCAGTCGTCAACGAAAACGACACCGTTGCGACAAGCGAAATCCGCTACGGCGACAATGACCGCCTGTCAGCCCGTGTCGCCTCGATGATCGACGCCGACTGTCTCGTCTTGTTATCAGATGTCGATGGCTTTTATACTGCCCCGCCCGGCTTGAACCCTGACGCCCGCCGCCTGGACGTCATCACCGAGATCACCAGCGAGATCGAAGCCATGGCCGGAGATGCAGGCAGCGAACTTTCCCGCGGCGGGATGCGTACCAAGATCGAAGCTGCAAAAATTGCGCGAGCCGCAGGCTGTGACATGGTCATCGCCTCCGGCAAGCGCCCGAACCCACTAGCCGCGATTGCTGAAGGCGCACCGTGCACTTGGTTCATTGCACCGGCGGATCCGGTCACTGCGCGCCAACGTTGGATTTCCGGCCAGCTCGAACCGAAGGGAACGATTACCGTCGACGCGGGCGCGGAAAAGGCGCTTTTTCGCGGCAGAAGCCTTTTGCCTGCCGGCGTCAGCGCCGTGTCCGGCAAGTTCGATCGCGGCGATGCCGTCATCATTCGCGGCGGGGACGGCCGGGAGCTGGGACGCGGCCTCATCGCTTACGCAACCAAAGATGCCGAACGCATCGTCGGTAAGAAATCATCCGAGATCTCTGACATACTCGGTTTCGCCGGCCGCGACGAGCTCATTCACCGCGATGACATGGCGCTCCACCGCATGCATCGCACCGCCGACTAATCAATCGAGGCCTTGCGAACACATGCAGAATGCACAACCCGTCGCCGCAGATATCGATGAAATAGCCGAACACTTGCGTCTGCTTGGCTTGCCAATCGAAGTGGTCGACCTTGCTGGTGGCTCGAAGGGCATCCGCGCAACAACGAGTGGCGTACCGTTTTCCGCTTTCCTCTTCAAAAATGAAGAGCAGAAAAGTCCTTACCTCATGTTGAGTGCCATGTTCCCCGACCGAAAGGTCACCACCGACTGGGCGAACACCTGGAACAGCCGCTTTCCGCTGACCCGCGCATCAGTTGGATCGGCAGGTGAACCGATGCTCACGCACTCCATGATCCTGACCGGTATCGACACAGATCATCTGAAGGAAGTCGCATCCTGGTGGGATCTACTCTTGCGTATCTTTGTCGACGAAGTGCTGTCTGCTTCACCGTAAGCCATTGACGGTACTCCTCCTGCCCTTGCACCGGTCCGGTTTGCTCCTACCTTGAAGAAGAAATTCCCACTAGGCTATGACGCTTTAGGCTCCCTTGAGAAGGATTCCGGTTAGTTTATGAATGCCATCGTGCAAAAACTGCTCCACGAGAGCAACATCGAAGCAGCCATGCTGGCTATGGGTAGGGCTGCACGCACCGCTGCCCGTGAACTCTCCGCAGCTTCGCGCGACGCAAAGGATGAAGCGTTGCGGGTCGCCTCCGCTGAAATCCGTCGGCACACGCCCGTCATCATCGAACAAAACAAGCGCGACTTGGACGCTGCGAAAAAAGCGGGGCGGCCCGGTTCCTACCTCGACCGCTTGATGCTCGATCCAGGCCGCATCGAAGGCATCGCCAGCGGCCTCGAAGCTATCGCCGAACTCGATGATCCCGTCGGCTCAACAATAGCAGAATGGAAGCGCCCGAATGGACTTGCCATTTCGCGCGTCCGCGTTCCGATCGGTGTCATTGGCATAATCTACGAAAGCCGGCCCAACGTCACCGCCGACGCCGGAGCGCTTTGTTTGAAGTCGGGCAACGCCGCGATTCTCCGCGGCGGGTCGGACAGCCATCATTCGAGCGCAGCGATCCTGACCTGTCTTGCCCATGGTCTTCGCGAAGCCGGTCTGCCCGAAGACGCAATCCAGCTGGTCGCCACCGTCGACCGGGATGCAGTCGGCCATATGCTACGCGGCCTCGACGGCGCAATAGATGTCATCGTACCGCGCGGCGGCAAGAGCCTTGTCGAGCGCGTTCAGGACGAAGCTCGTGTTCCAGTCTTCGCCCACCTCGAAGGCGTCTGTCACACCTACGTCGATCGCGGCGCCGATATCGACATGGCCGTCGCGATCGTTCTCAATGCAAAACTACGACGTACCGGCGTATGTGGCGCAACCGAAGCGCTCCTCGTCGACAAGAACGCTCACGAAGATTGTTTGACTCCGCTCGTCAAGGCACTGCTTGATGCCGGCTGCGAGGTTCGCGGAGACACCGCTACCCTGGCCGTTGACAACCGCGTCGTCGCCGCAACCGACAAGGACTGGGGCACCGAATTCCTCGACTCGATTATCGCGGTCAAGGCCGTGGATGGTGTCGATGATGCGATACAGCACATCGCCAAGTACGGTTCACAGCACACAGAGTGCATCGTCACCGAGTGCTTCGGCACTGCCGAACGCTTTCTTGCTCGAGTCGATGCTGCAATCATCATGCACAACGCCTCGACCCAGTTTGCAGACGGTGGTGAATTCGGCATGGGCGCGGAGATTGGTATCGCGACTGGTCGTATGCACGCTCGCGGCCCCGTAGGCTTAGAGCAACTGACAACATTCAAGTATCTCGTTCGCGGCAACGGTCAGGTACGCCCGAAATGAGTGTCAACCTCCGCGTGGAGCAGTCGAATTGAGCGCGGGTCGCTTCCATCGTTCGTCGTTTTCCGTTGCAACGCCTCACGCTTGGCCAGGCGCGCGCATCGGCATCATGGGTGGCTCGTTCAACCCACCGCATGAGGGACACCTCGTTGTCGCTCGCACAGCACTCCGCCGTCTACGCCTCGACAGGCTTTGGTGGGTCGTGACACCTGGAAATCCACTAAAGTCGAACGATGCACTTCCCGACTTTGCTCAGCGCAAGGAAGCAACAAGGGAACTAGCGCGTGATCCGCGCATGATCGTCACGGCTTTCGAGACCAAATTGGGAACAACCTACACCGCCGCGACCATCGGTTTTATCAGGACGCGCTATCCTAGAACGCAATTCGTGTGGGTTATGGGAGCCGATAACCTCGCGACGTTCCACCAATGGCAGCATTGGAAAGAAATAGCCTCGAGTGTTCCAATTGCCGTCGTCGACCGCCCCGGCTGGCGCTTCAAAGCTCTATCATCGCCAACCGCCCGCACATTTGCGCGTTCGCGTCGAAGGGAATGTCAAGCTACTGGACTTCCTCAATCGACACCTCCCGCCTGGATTTTTTTGACGACTCGCCTCTCAAACCAGTCATCAACGGCACTGCGCGAAGAACAACTTGGACAATCAGTTCTGTGACTCAAAAATCACGTAGCGACTCACGTTATGGTTAAGTCGTTGCAATCAATGACGGAATTTTTCTTGAAGGCTTCCATTCGTCGGCTTAGACTTTCAATCGTTTGAGGAAGTGCCTATGTCCAAGCTGGCGTAAGTCCGGACCGGCGTAAAGCAACGCAATTCCGAACAAGCAAGATGGACCATCTAGGACAACATCCAGACAGGGTTCGATGAGGAAAGGACGACCACGGAAACATGCCAAGTGCGCTTGAGACTTCCATGACAGGCAAGTCTCCTACCGAAGGCTTGCGCGAACGCAATTCTTCGGCATTGCTCGTGAAGCAAATTGTTCATTGGCTTGATCAAGCCAAGGCGGAAGAGATCGTCACAATTGATCTCGCGGGCAAGACTTCGATCGGCGACTTTATGATCGTCGCTTCCGGTCGTTCAGACAGGCACGTCGGCGCCATTGCCGACAAGGTCCAGGACAAGCTTAGAGAAGCAGGCCACGGTCGCGCTCGCATCGAGGGTGCGGATACGTGCGACTGGGTCCTAATCGATACCGGCGACGTCATTGTGCATCTGTTCCGCCCTGAGGTTCGTGATTTCTACAACCTCGAAAAGATGTGGGCCGGCGAACGTCCGCCTGAGTCGACGTCACACTAAGCCGGCTTCTGAGCATGCGCTTTACGATCGCTGCCATCGGGCGTCTCAAAGAGGGGCCCGATCGCGCACTTTTCGAGCGATACGTCAAACTGCTTAACAGCCTAGGCCGAAATTGCAGCCTTGGCCCGCTAAAAATTTCTGAACTTCCTGAATCCAAAGCACCGACTGTTGCCCTGCGCCGCAAGGACGAAGCGCAGCGACTTTTGGCCAGTATTGTATCCGCAGATCACCGTATTCTACTCGACGAACGCGGTCGCACACATTCGAGCGAGCGCTTTGCCGAAACTATCGGCCGGCTGCGTGACGAAGGCACGCGCGAAATCGCTTTCCTCATTGGTGGCGCCGACGGCCATGGCGCGGAAATAAAGTCCGAAACAGTCGACACGCTCAGCCTCTCACAATTGACCCTGCCGCACGGCCTTGCACGCATCGTTCTCGCAGAACAGCTCTACCGCGCAGCAACCATACTTGCGGGCCACCCCTACCACCGTGCCTAGAGCCTCTCACTGCCCCAGCAAGAATCTGTCCATGATCCGAGTCGGTAAAACACGGCGCATGACGTCAGCTGCATAGGTCGGAGTCGTAACGAAATAGCGCGGTTTGGGCCGTCGGCTTTCGAGAGCATGAATGAGTTTTTCGACCACGGCTTCGGGCTCTAGCTTAAAGGCTTGATTGCCGCCGGCCTCCAACTGGGCGATCCGTTCCCGGTAAGTCTGCCGGTGCACCGAATTCTCCAAGTCAATCGTCGCCTTGAGATTTGCCAGCGAGGTTTTTACGAAATTCGTGGCGATCGGCCCAGGCTCGATAAGCGAAATCGAAATTCCCGACCCGTCGAGTTCAAGCCGCATGGAATCGCTCAAGGCTTCCAGTGCAAATTTCGAAGCGCAATAGGCCCCTCTATATGGCCCTGCCACAAGCCCGAGGACCGAAGAGCACTGCACGATCCGCCCAGACCTTCGCGACCGCATCTGCGGCAGCAGCAATCGCGTCAACTCATGGCCGCCGATGACGTTGACCTCAAACTGTCGCCGCAACATTGCCGCAGGTATATCTTCAACCGCACCCAACTGCCCGAACGCGCCGTTATTGAAAAGCGCATCGATACGGCCATCGGCGATCTCCAGAGCGCGTGCAGCGCAAGCTGCAACCGAAACTTCATCGCCAAGATCAAGAACGACGGTCGAGACGCCAAGTTCATTCTCCAGGCGTGCACAATCATCGGTTTTCCGAGCCGCAGCAATAACGCGCCATCCGCGTTCGGCGAGATCGCGCGCTGACGCATAACCGATCCCCGACGAGCAACCCGTAACGAGGATCGTCCGCTTTTGCACACTCGTGCTCCTGGAAGATGATTGATTTTGCTGGCGCTAAATACGCCGCCAGAAGCTTAGGTTGAACCGAATGCCTAAAGCTCACGTGGTCCTAGTCACCCTTCGACCCAGCTTTATCGCGACAAGCAGCGCAGGTTCCGGAAACTTCCATGAACTTTACCTTGGGCGTAAAATCAGCCGACTTTGCCAATTCCGCAACTTGGTCGAAAATTGATTGCGCCGGCACCTCAACGACGCCACCGCATTGTTCACAAGCCATGAAAATAGGGCGACCCTTGCGACCATGCTCGTGACGCCGGCAGGCGAAATAAGAATTTTTGCTTTCGAGTCGGTGGATTACGCCAGCTTCGATGAGTGCATCAATCGAGCGGTAGACCGAAATCGGTGCCAACCGCGTTCCCTTTTCGGAGAGCCGGTCCAAAATCTCGTAAGCACCAATCGATCCACGGGTCGACGCAATTTCGGAGAACACCTGCTCACGTAGCTGTGTGAAGCGAAGACTGCGTTCTTCAAACGCCACCTTCGCGCGCTGCACAATATCATCGAGCATCGCGCCTGCCTCACCCTCGGCCTTGGCACTTTCGCCTTTTGACTTGGCCGTTCTGGTCATTGTCTTGGCCATTCCTCTCCTCAACCTCCACCGCCCATTTAGGCTTAACTTGGAGTCTTTCCGATAGAGTATTGATTTCGCCAACATTCACAAGCGGTGATCGCACCGCCAATCGCCTTACTTTTGCAACCTTTTAACGATGGAAATCTTAATCCTGGGAGGGCGGCCGGTGCATACATCACCGTTTTTCGCTTTGCCAGGATTCCAATCCACCCAGCCCGATAGGCGGCCGGCGAGCCACAATGCAGCGTACATCTTCTTCATACATTATTGCCGCTCGACGCACCGCGCTGGGCCGAGTCGGCGGTTTGCACCGCAATCGCCGTATAGATGCCCTAACGGTCCCCGTTATCGAAGCTGCGCTGTCAGATTGCAAAGTTACACCAGAACGCGTCGACGAACTCATCCTCGGCAATGCCAGCCAGGGCGGCAATCCGGCCCGGTTGGTTGCCCTATCTGCCGGCCTCAGCGAGAATTCTGCAGCCTATACCATCGACCGCCAGTGCGCTTCCGGCCTCGATGCGGTTCTCACTGCATGTAGGACTGTCTCCGATGGAGAAGCCGACATTATCGTCGCCGGCGGCGCTGAATCCCTGTCGACCGCCCCCTGGCGCATCGCCAAGCCGAAGAGCCTCTATCAGCTGCCCCACTTTATCGGTGTAGAGCCGGCCCTGATGGACGAAACCGAGGAGCCCCACCTTTTTGAGGCCTCGGAAATGCTTTCCCAGCGCCTCAACATTGCCCGCGAACAACAGGACGCCTGGGCCCTGAAATCGCACCTCAAAGCCGAGTCCGGGCGCGAAAAGCGCAAATTCATAGGCGAAATCGTGCCGCTGCGCACAAACCCCGAAGAAGCCAAGGACCAAAGCGCGGCGGCTGGTGCATCACCAGAGGATTTCTCCTCCGAGCCTCCCTGGCTTCCACCAGAAGGCCGCCTCACACCGGCAAACACAAGTGCCATGCACGATGGCGCCGCGATGATGGTTGTCGTGTCGCAAATGGTCTGGGAGGAACTTGGTCGCCCACCGGCAATCCGCCTCGTAGCAAGCGTCTCGCGGGGGGTTGGACCTGACAACGAAGCTGGCGCACCGATGGAAGCCATGCGCAAGCTTTACGACCGGCTTGAGGGCTTCAATCCAAAGGACATCGGCCTCGTCGAACTGAGTGAAACTTCGGCCGCCCAGGCAATTGCATTTTCAACGTCGCTCGGACTGGAAGAAGATCTCATCAACCCAGATGGCGGCGCGGTCGTTCGCGGCCACCCGCTTGCCGCCGCCGGGGCGGTGCTCGTTGTGCGCCTGTTTTCCAGAATGGCCAGGCAGCGCGACGCAGGCAAACTTCAATACGGAGTCGCCACACTTGGCGCTATCGGCGGGATCGGTGTCGCGGCCCTATTTGAATCCATCTAGTTGAACCTTTCTAAATATTAATTTGAAAACCCTCGAGTTGCAGGGGACTACAAGCCTAAAAACCCAGCATAAATGGCCTCAATAGCTTGAAACGACAGGCGAATAGGACCTTATTCGTTTCAGGGAAAGTGCCAATGCACCGGTCTCCATGTCGTCAGGATCTGCGTACATGGTCATACTGTGGAAAATTGTGATGATTCGGTCACCAACTGCCGGTGACGATCACAGCAACTGATAGAGCTATCGGACCTTTAAGAGGTTGGAGCGGAGCGGATGGACATAGTGGCACTCGTCGATTCCTTGAAACCGGCGACTGATTGGATTGCAGCCAACTGGCAACTTCTGGCCCTCGCATTCGCCATCTATTTCGTATTCTTATGGTCACGAGGATTTTGGAAGCGACTTTTCGAGGTCGTTGAAAAGCTCGCGTTCTCCAATTGGCAACTTGCACTTCTCGGCGCAACCGGAGTGATCCTGTCGCTGGCTTCCGGCTGGACGACTTGGGACGGCATGCGCAATTTCACCAACGAACCGCTGCTTTCCTTGATGATCACTTTCGGCATCCAGGGCGTGATGTTGATCGTCGCGTGGCTGATTGGTGAAAGTTTTGCCTCGGGCATGAACGTCAGCCAGCAGTCCGGCAAAGGAAGAGTCGAATTTTCTGGGTATGGCTTCGAATGGGTCGCAGGCGCGCTGTTGGGCGTCGTCATCGTTGGTTGCATGATAGCGTTGATCGTGCGCGCCCAGGAAAGCGCAACACCGCTGCTTTCAAATGACCAGCTGCTGTTTGGCGCGGTTGCACTCGCTGCACTGGGGCTGGTCGCAATCCTCCAAGGCGATCTCCTGACGCCTTACTTCCAAAGCTCAAAGATCATTATGCGCAATGCCGTATTGTGGGTCATGTTCCTGGCCTGCATGGCGACCTCCGTTTTCTTCTCATTCGATTCGCTGTTCTCAACGATCTTCCCGCAATCCGAACGCGTCCGCGCGGCAGAGTTGCGCGCCCAGAACCAGGTCGCCGGCATCGTCTCCGATATCGGCCAGACAATCGCGACGCGTCGCCTCCAAGAGGCCGAAGCACTCTTCACGTCGCCCGGTTGGCTTACCTATGAAGCCCAACTCGAAAAGCTCGCCGGAAAAGCGCAAGGCGCCCAAGCCGCGATCGAAGAGTATTTTGTCAGTCAGATGGAAGAGCGCCGCAGTAAGAAGGCCGCGCAACAAGAACGCCGCGCGTCCGCCGAAAGCCAACAGTCCGGCCTTCAAATAAAAGCGGTCCAACTGAACGAAGAGATTTCACGGCTCCAGGCCGAGCGGCCTGAGGCCGCCGCAGCGGTTCAACAACAGCGTCAGGTCGTCTCCGAGATCGAACGCAGGCTTGACGAACAACGTGCCATTGTGCTGGCCGAAGAAAAGGGAGTCGAAGGAACGGGCAAGGTCGGCCGCGGCACGCAGTGGCGCGCCGAGAAGGCGGCAGAAGGACATATCCGCTCAGAGCTTCAAGTCGCTAACGAGCGCTTGAGCGCACCTCAAAAGCGCATGGACACCATCGACAAGCGCATTTCCACGATCAAGGCGGAACTCTCCCAGATTGAAGGGCAACTCGCGCAGCTCAAAGGCGAAGCTCAAACCGCCCAGCAGCGTATCAGCGCTCTGGAAGCCTCGACTGGCTCCGAGCAGGACAGTCTCAAAGTTGATCCTGCCCGCGTTCTGCCGGCCTTCGAACGCGCCAAGGTCGCCTTCCGGCAGGAGCCAACGGTCGTCGGCCTGACCGATCTTCAGCTCCAGTGCACCAACCTGCTCGGCGCCATGGCATCGACGCCCTCGATTAAGGACGGCGTTCGCGAGATCGATTGCGATCCAAAGAGCGCAAGCGAAGCAGCGAGCGTGGTCTTCGCCCTCAACAACGGCACCAACGTTTTCAAGACCAATTGCGCCGGCGGTGAACGCCTTGAAAGTCTAGGCTCAACAGACGCATTGTTCGGCTTTGCAAGAAGCTGCCTGTCCGATTCCGGACTGCCTAGCAAAGACACCGACACACTACGCACCAAGATCAACTTCGCCGAATTAAACCGCGACGACAAAGCTCACCGGTTTGTCGTTACCTGGAACGCATTCTCAGACGGCAATCGCCTTGCCTATCTCGCGCTGGCCATCGCAATTGCCATCGACGCCCTCGTATTCATGTCCGGCCTGTTTGGCGCCAACGCTGTTCGCTCACCTCTTCAAGACGTACCTCGCCGCCAGGCACGCTCGGCTCAGCAGCTTGAAGCCGTCATTGAGAATGCACTGCAACCTCATCCTTATGAGAACGCTCGTGCAGCAATCGCAGCCATGCGCCCGATTGAATCGCGCGACGGCTTCACACAACGAGTTACGCTCGACGACCGGTCGATGCCCGACTACCAAGCAATCCTTACCGTCTTGAATGCAGGGTGTTCGATTGGCGCGGCCACCGAAGACATGGAACGCGCCAACAGCTATCTCGTCCGCCCCGAGCTGTTCGAATTCCTCTCAATCGTCTCCCATCGCCATTACAAAGCCAATGACGAATATCGCCGGCTTGCCGAATTGAACCGCCTGATCACGGTCGCCCTGCAACCCCATGTCGGCGATCACGCGTCAATCGTCCTGCAGAATATGCATCCGATCAACGAGCTCAATGACTTCACATCCGAAGTAATGTTCAATGATGTAGAGCCTCGCGAAAGGCCTATCGTAAAACGCGCTCTCAATTCGGCTTCCGTTCTGAGCTTCGTGAAGCGCGACACGCGCCCTGGAGAACAAGATCGTTACTACATCCACCGCGATCTCTATAAGACCCTGGTCAACATTTCGGCGTCAAACCAGCCGACCGGAGCCTGGCAAGAACCCCGTCTGGGTCTTACTAGCCCTGAACGAGATGGCGGGGCGCTTACGGTGGAGACCAAGCAGATCACTGCCGCTTCTCGGCGTGAACTTCCCAATCACACAATCAAGCCATCTGACCGCATTACCGATCAGGATATCGATGAAGACGCGGCAGCTATGTTTGCCGAAGGCATGCTGACTCCAATCGGACTTGAGTACGCCGACGTCCAAGGTCTTCTATCATCACAGACAATGCACAGTGCCGTCAGCGGGTTGCGCAAAGCGCTCGACGAACAAAGCCTCGACAACGCCCATTTGAATTCACTGTTGCGCGAGTATGAGGACGACACCAAAGACAAAATCGCAAAGGGCTATTCTGCGATTCGGAGAAACCTCAACGGCGACCCGGACAAGAACGCCACCG
>JAJFHK010000225.1 GCA_021775655.1 Filomicrobium sp.
AACGACCATGTAGCCCAGCGCCGCACTCTGCACACCGGCAACGATCAGCGCAGCAAGCCAGACATTCAAACCGAAAAAGCGGCTCATCACTAGTCTCCTTTCGCAGCCTGGATCAATCCCATGCGCTTGTTGATCCAGAAGGCCAAAACAGCGAGCCCGATCACGCCCGCACCTGTCACCACAAAGAACAGCGACGAACCGATCAGCGAACCAACCGTCTTGATGAATAGCCCCACGACTTCGATAGCAAACGCCCCATAGCCTGCGCGGCTCAAGGCAAGGTCGTTCATCCGCAAGCCCCATGCAATTGCACCAATTGCAATACCGATGGTGATGGCGGCAAGGACGAGCAGCGCAACCAAGTTCGCATTCTCGACGAACTGCAAGGCGAGCAGGGCCGCGACCGCTACCGCAAAGCCGAGGAGCAACATGATCCGGCCGGCTTCTGAGAAACGGGGAACCGCCTGCTGCACGGCAACACCGCCAGCCGCAACGGCCGCTCCAATCGCAAGCACCAGGAGATGCGCGTGGCCCTTATCGAGAATGTACCCAAGCGAAACAATCCAAACGCCCAGCGCGGCAACGGCAATCTTTACTCCGTAACCGCAAGCGTTATGCGCTAGAACAGCCGTGACGGCTCCAAGTGCGGGAACAAACCACCAGAAAACCCCTTGGCCGATTTGCGTCTCCCAGGACCCCCACAGGCAAACTAGCCCCAGGCACAACAGCGCCGACGGATTCGAGCGGAAGAGCAATCCTGCGAGCAGCGATCCCACTGCCCACAACAGCACTGCATCGGGCGGATTTCCATAGAGGTGATACATCTGCGCGACCAGCATCACGCTTGCGCCGAACAGCGCCGAGCCGAACAGCACGGCACTGTGCGCGAAAACATCGAGACCACGTTGAAAGAGCAAAGCGCCAACGCCATAGGCTGCCCAAATACAACCCCCCATCAATCCCAGGCGCAAGAGTCGCGGCATCTCCTGCCAGTTGGCGGCGACGAAACTGACAACGCCCGCACCCATCAGAATTGCGCCCAGAAGCGACAGCATCGCCACCATGCGGTTCGACAAGTTGAAACCGGCAACGCTGGCATCCTGGTCAAACTCCGAAAGGATGGCGCGCATGCCGTCCGGCTTGACGTATCCCGCTTCCACCCATCGCGGCAGATCGACCTCTAGCCGCCTGCGGTAATAACTCGTCCTCATGAAACCACCTGCTATCGTGTTGTACCGGTGCTCAATTCCCGATCGATCGCCCAATCAGCAAAAACCGATGCCGCGATCCAAACCAAATTTTATGTGAACGTCGTTCACAAATGCGGCGGAAGTTGTACCATAGGCAAAAGAATACAGAGTGAACTCGGATAGAATCGTCAGGCACCGGATGTCGCGACCTTAAGGAGCGATGGACATCTTGACCAACACGAGCTTGCGCAGTGTTGGAGAGCCAAGCGCCCACCAAACAACAAAAGCCCCGCACGGGTTACCGCACGGGGCCAATTTCAAGGCCGCCCAAGGTTGGACCAGCCCGGCTGATTCGTACCAAACTTACTTCTTTTCGGCCGGAGCGGCTGCAGCAGCACCGCCTTCAGCCTTCTTCTTTGCGACTGCGGCATCGTAGGCTTTCTTCTGGCGCTCGCGGATCTGCGCCATCAACTGGCCGCGCGCTTGCGCATAGGCCTTGTTGTCAACCGGGTCGCCATCGTAGGCGGCAGTAAACCCATCAAGTGGAACCGGGAACCCGATCGGCTGAGTTGCCGCATTCATAGCAAGAATCATCAGGCCACCGCCTTTTTTCAGGCTGTCGATCATCTCCGGCGTGGCTTCGACTTCCGCAGTGCATCCGGCCGGATGGCAGAGGGAATACTTGAGATTGAACGGCTTCAGCTCTTTGTCATCGACTTTTTCGTTCTTAGCAGCTTTTGCCCACTGCGCAGGCGTATAGACAGCAGCGCGGACGCCAGCTGGAATCGCCATGCCAAGCGGCACCATCACCATCAAGCTCTGCTTGTCGTTACCTTCAACCTTACGCAAGGCAGCCGAAACAAGAACCATGCCCGTGTTTCCATCCAAACGCTCATGGTGCGTCAGGCAGATTTGCTTTTCGGACTTTTCCTGCTTGCCGTCTTTGTCGGTCTTCACGAGCGGCGCATTCTCACAAAGCTTAACCCAGGCGCTCTGTGGCTTATTAGCGGCTGCATCAGCGGCAGGTTTCTTATCCTGCGCGAAAGCAGGAGCAGCAACTCCTGACATTGCTACCAGGAGTGCTGCGCCAAGCGCGCAAGTCCGCGAATTCGGAATCATTAGCATCATTAGAATCATTGACCTTTGGTTTGAGAGCTGGCCCCGCCAGCTGAGCCCCACTGAACAGCACCTCATGGCGCGCAGGTCCGGGCGCGTTGAGCGCCCCGCGAGGGCTGTAAATGCCCCGAATGAGGCAATCCCGTGACGCAATCCGTCGTTCCACCGCGGTATCTGACCCCGAACGACCCGGAAGTGACAAACCCGCCACGCGACAACATAGAAACGGCCCACTTTGCCGCACTCTTGTGAGACCACGACATTTCATCGACAAGTGAGCCGCCATATTAAGTCCGGAGCTGACCGCCCTATGATCCTCGTCCGACGATTGCCGCGCAATGCCTTAACGGGCCTCACCCTCGCACTGGCGACGCTCCTGCTAGCCTCAATCGCTTCGGGCGAAACGGCACCGGCAACCACTGCCACACCCTCTCCTACCGTCGCCCAGCATGCAATAGCAATGCATGGCAAACCATTGCTAACAGAAGGGTTCACCCAATTTCCCTACGTAAATCCGGACGCACCCACTGGCGGAACCGTGAATCTTGGAATTCTCGGCTCCTTTGACAGCCTGAATCCATTCATCATCAAAGGCGTTCCGGCAGCAGGCCTGCGCGATTTTCTCTACGAAAGTTTATTGACACGCGGACTCGACGAACCCTTCACGCTCTACGGCCACATCGCAGAAACAATCAACGTCCCTGACGACCGCAGCGCCATCACCTTTAATATCAATCCAAAGGCAAAATTTTCCGACGGCAAACCAATTACGGCTGACGATATTTTGTTCTCCTGGAAGACATTGCGTGATCACGGCCGCCCGAACCACCGCGCCTACTATAAAAAAGTCACCAATGCCGTCCGCGAATCCGATCTTACAGTGCGTTTTGAATTGGAGCCCGGCGACCGCGAACTGCCCTTGATCCTGGGACTGATGCCGGTTCTCCCAAGCAATGCTCTCACTGAAGACGCTTTCCAGCGCACGACACTCAAACCACCTATCGCCAGTGGCCCCTATATCATCTCCCAAATCGATGCCGGCCGCGCGCTCGTCTATAAGAGAGACCCCGACTGGTGGGCCAACGATCTCGCCACCAGCAGCGGCCGGTTCAACTTCGGCGAAATCCGTTACGACTACTTCCGAGACGATGCAGCGATGCTGGAAGCGTTCAAGTCCGGTAAGATCGATATGCGCGTCGAGGAAGACCCCTCGCGCTGGGCCAGCGGCTATGGAGCACGCGAAAAGAATGGCAGCAAGCTCATTCGTCGCGAATTCGAGATCGGCCTGCCCGCTGGAATGAACGCACTGGCCTTCAACACACGCCGCGCCGTTTTTTCCAATCCCAAAGTCCGGGAAGCAATCATCAAGCTATTCGATTTCGCCTGGATCAATCAGAACCTTTATCACGGACTTTACAAGCGCACACAAAGCTACTTTGAGCGTTCCTTGCTCTCATCCATCAGTCATCCTGCTGACGAAAACGAAAAGGCGCTGCTGGCCCCCTTCCCTGAGGCCGTATCGCCCGAGATCATGGCGGGTACCTACCGCATGCCGGTTACCGACGGCACCGGACGAAACCGTGCCAATTGGCGCGCCGCTCTGACACTCTTCGGCGAAGCCGGCTACGACCTCAAGCAGGGAAAACTCATCAATCAGACCACCGGAGAACAGCTCGGCATTGAACTCCTCGCCGGCACGACCATCAACGAACGCCTGTTTCTCTCCTTTGCACGTGACTTGAAAAAGCTCGGAATCGACGCCCGCGTCCGCATCGTCGACAGTCCGCAGTATCAATCGCGGATCAAGAGTTACGACTACGACATGATCCAGACTCGCTGGCCCTCTTCGTTGTCACCGGGCAACGAACAGATATTCCGCTGGTCCTCAGAACTGGCCGACCGCGAAGGCACCTTCAATTTTGCCGGCGTGAAGAACAAGGCTGTCGACGCGATGATTGAAGCCATGTTGGCTGCCCGCGACGAGAAGGATTTCGTATCCGCAGTCCACGCCCTCGACCGCGTCCTGCTATCTGGCCACTACGTCGTGCCGTTGTTCCACCTGCCCAAGCAGTGGGTCGGTCATTGGACAAGGCTGCGCCAGCCAGAAAAGACTTCGTTGTTCGGTTATCAGCTCGAGACGTGGTGGGCCGAAGGGCAACTAACCAATGCCGCAAAGAAGACCGATCCGTGAGCAGCCTTCTTCAAGCAACTTGGAAAGCTGACGGATTCAGTGGCTCGCTCCCGCCAGACCGATTCAACATGGCCCGCTACT
>JAJFHK010000226.1 GCA_021775655.1 Filomicrobium sp.
GACAGGCATCAGCGTCAACGAATATTCGTATTGCCGTCCCGCACATTATACTTTTGGGCCTTCCCGGCGATCTGGCCACGCTTCCGAGCGGGACCGCGCATGTAGTGCTTCTCAGGCCGATACGAACCGAAAAGTTCGCGACCGAGTTCCATCACGAATTTGGCAAACGTATTCGTCCGCGTCGATGGTGAAAAAACAGTAGCCATGGCACACCTTGCCGATGTCTTGTTGAAAATCCAACAGCAGCCGATCTGCTGCGTGGACTATGGTCTCAAAAAATTTCTTAAAAATTGATAATGCAACTTCAATGAATGACGACTGAACCAACCAATATGAGACATGAAACTCAGATTCGCTGGTGATCAGATCTTATCCGCGCGCTCCCAGTGTTCTCCTTGCCACCGCGCGTGCGTAATGCTTCAGCCGCCAAAGCGAGAGCACACCTGGGAGTCGGCGCCGCTTGAATGCGTCGGGATGCTTCTCACACAACAACGGGTAGCCGAATTCCTCGAACTCGAAGCCGTAGACGTCTTCAACAATTCCCGCTGTTTCATCGTCGTAAAGCGACTCAGGTCCAAACCCGGCCGGGCGATGTCCGGTTTTGTAGCTTGGCAGCGCTTCGGCTGTGACTTCTAAATCTAGACGCTTGGCAAGCACCTGAAGGTCTTCCAGAAGGCGCTCATACCGCACAACGAAATCGACACATAGTTTACCACCAATAGTGTACTTGCCTCGGTCGACGGGAAGGCTGGAATTGCGCACGAAGTCACGAAATTTGGCTTTGACTACTTCTGGACTGGAGTTCTTCAGGCCCTCACCAGAAGATTTCGCCTCAAAGAAAAACGCCGAAATGACCTTGTCGTAGGGATCCCGCACCGCGCTGATCTTGTAGTAAGTCTCCCAGACCTCTTCGCTGACCGCGTCTTTCAGCTGTCGCGCCGACATGTGACTGCGGAAGGTCGGGTTGCCTCCGCGCCGGCCTGGGCGGGCACCAATAATTCCCGCGTCCGTGATCGTTTCTGGGCGCGAATGCGCGGGAGTGAACTCGCCCGGCGGCAAGCAATACCTCTCAAGATAACCTTCGATGCTCGTACCGGCGGTCTTCGAAGTCTTGAGAAAAATGAATTTTTTTCTATGGCTTACAAGCGCCATTTCAAGTCAGCTCCGCCATAGGAAAGCGCCAAGCTGACAAAACCTCCAACCCGGCCGCGAGGACATCTGTCACGCCGCCGAGGAAGCTATACCATCACTTCCCTCGGTCAAGCACGACTGTGTAATACGGCGTGCAATCAGTGGCCGCTGCCCGCCGCTACACCAAGACCGGCGCGCGGCGTGTTGACATGCGGCGCTGTCGGTCCTGTCGACGGATGGCCCTGCGCAACCGAAATGTAAGCTTCGCGCAGGCGCTCAGGCGAAGCCAACAACTTGCCCTTCCATTCACCCATATGGAAACCCGTCTGTATGAGGCCACGAAGCATGCCGACGTGATCAGTCATACCAACGCATTGCGCACCAACGAGTTTGTCGCCTTCAAATTCGAGCTTCATGTACTTGTATCCGCCCTCATCGACGAGCTTACCTGTCTGGCCAACCTGCGCGCCCTGCCATAACCCGAATGAAGATGAAATAAGCCCGATGGTATCGAGGACGTTCATATTGAGCGAGCCGCGGTGACGATGCGAGTAGCCGGCCATATTGAGAGCCGCAATGCGTCCATGCTCGACGGCCACCGGCTGGATCGCCAACATATCGGGCTTGCCGGTCGACAGGTCGACACCCTCACAGCAGTCGCCCGCCGCATAGATGTCCGGTGCTGTCGTTTGCAGGTAATCGTCGACAACAATTCCTGTGTTGACCTGTACGCCTGAACCGACAAGGAATCCGGTGTTGGAACGAACGCCAACAGCCATAACCACGAGGTCAGCTGGCGCGCTCTGCCCATTTGAAAAGCCAACCGAGAGACGAGGCTCACCGTCTGCCCCACTCGCAATACTGTTGACCTTCGTGTTGGTGAGAACCTTGACGCCTTTCGATTCACACCAGCGACCGAGCATCCCGCCGGCAGTCTCGTCCATCATCCGTGCGACCATACGCGGCGCTAACTCGACAACCGTGATATCGCAACCACGAAGATAGAGTGCTTCAAGAATGATAGAGCCGATGAAGCCCGCGCCGACGAGCACAACAGGCGAGCCTTTTTCAGCAAGTTTCAGAATATGGCGTGCATCTTCCAGTGTCCAACAGGTTTCAACACCCTCCAAGTGCGCGCCTGGAATCGGAGGCATGATCGGATTAGCACCGGTCGCGATCAGCAACTTGTCGTATGGGAGTACTTCACCACCTGATAAGTAGAGCCGCTTTGAACTCGAATCGATACCACCGCAACGGCCGTTAAGATAACGGATACGCTGCTGGTCATAGTGCGTCTCGTCCTGACGCAAATAGGTGCCGCCTTCGTCGATTTTTCCGTAGATCAGATACGGCAGTGCCATACGCGAGTAAGGCGGCTCCGGCTCACCGCCAATCAATGTGATTGAGGCTTGGGGGTCGGCAGCGCGCAAGGTTTCGGCAGCGGTCACACCAGCCGGTCCAGCACCCAGAATAACGTAGTTCATGAAACAATCCCCTTGCGCACGGGTCGGCGACAAACTCGTTTGGCGAGCGCACCCCCCGTTCATCATCAATCTAGTTGTGTCTCTTGGCAGCTTCGTGCACCCGACGTGCAAAGCTTAAGGCCAAATGGCCTTCACTGGAAACAATAACGCCCCGGGCTGATCGGCCCGGGGCGCATCGTTTCTCTGAACGATCAGACCGCGAGCCGCGACAACGTCTCGTTGGTCGGTACGCCGTCAGCCGTCCAGCCCCGAAGCTGGTAGTATTCCGGCAGCATCTTGTCGACACCGCTAACGAGGCCAGTTGCTGGACCGGTCTTCGCCGCTTCCTTCATCAGGCGCGGCGGCAACTGGTCGTCCTGTGCGGTGAAGCCCGCGCGATGGTTGAACATGCGTTCCATGTTCCAGATGCGCTCACCCACTTCAAGCATCTTTTCGGGTGTCCAATCACCTGGAATTGCTGCGTCGATCTGCGGAGCAATGTCATTCAAAGTCCATGCGAACGTTGTGAATACGCAAAGCCCGGCACTGTCGACCGCTGCAGTTGCATCCTGGAAGGCCATGACAAGAGCCGGCTTTCCGTCGGTCGTTAGCGGATCGGTCTTTTCAGGAATGCCAAGCATTTCCGAAGACACCGTGTAGGAGCGCAGATGGCAGGCACCGCGGTTGGAGGTGGCGTAGGTCAGGCCCATACCTTGGATACCGCGCGCATCGTAGGCTGGGAATTCCTGGCCTTTGACCGTCATGGACAAGTCAGGACGTCCATACTTGGCGCACAGACGGGCCGAACCCAATCCGAGTTCCTTTCCGAAGCCCTCCGCCTTACCGGTCAACTCGACACATTTGACGAGCGCTTCGGCCGACCCGAATTTCAACTCGATTCCATCGGTCTGCGCGGTCGTCAGTAGTCCCAGCTCGAAAAGCTCCATCGCCGCCGAAACCGTGGCGCCGAATGAAATCGGATCCAGGCCCTGTTCGTTGCAGATGAAGTTGACGTAAGTCAGGGCTTCGAGATCGTTGACGCCAGTGTTCGAACCCAGCGCCCATGCGGCTTCGTACTCAAGCCCGCCTGAAGAATGCCAATACTGAGGTTTGTTGACGACGGTGAAATGCTTCTCATCAATCTTCGAAATACGACCACAGGCAATTGTGCAGGCAAAACAGGCTTGGTTCGTCTGCAGGTTCTTTTCACCATCCGTCGAACGCGGCGTTGCCATGGCTTCGGCCGAAATATCGTGTGCGCCTTCGAATTGCACTTCGCGGCTGTTTCGGGTCGGCATGGCACCGGCTTCGTTGATGGCGTTCATCAACACCTGCGTACCATACGTCGGCAAACCGCTTCCGGTGACGGCATTCTCAGCCAGGACCTTCTTGCCCTCGTTCGTTGCCTTCAAGAACGCTTTACCGTCACGAACCTTGACGCCCTTGGTCCCGCGCACCGAAACCGCTTTGACGTTCTTCGAACCGAGCACGGCACCCACGCCCGAGCGGCCAGCGGCCCTGTGCAGGTCATTGACGATTGCTGAATAAAGAACACCATTCTCACCAGCAACACCGATCGTCGCGACATGGATCATCGGATCCTGATGCTTGGCTTTGATCCACTCATCGGTGTTCCAAACTGACGTGCCCCAAATGTCCGAGGCATCGAGTAGCTCGGCCTTGTCGTCCACGATGTTCAAATAGATAGGCTTTGGTGATTTGCCTTCCAAGATTATCATGTCCCAGCCGGCGAACTTAAGCTCGGCACCAAAATAGCCGCCGGAATTCGAGCATGCGATCGCGTTCGTCAGCGGCCCTTTGGTGATCACCGAATAACGCCCGCCCGTTGATGCGCACGTACCTGTCAAAGGCCCGGTGGCAAAGATCAGCTTGTTATCAGGACCAAGCGGATCGCATTTCGCGTCCACTTCCTCTGCAAGATACTTTGTGGCAAGGCCACGCTGACCCAAGTATTGCTGCGCCCAATCCATATTGAGCGGTTCCGACTGAACCGTACCGTTGGTCAAGTTCACTCGGAGAATTTTTCCAGTCCAACCCATCGGACATCTCTCCTCGATTAGGTCGTTTACATTGTCTGCTTTGCCGGCGCGCACCAATCATTTGGCGCAGCGCTCGGGGCGGCGTTAGAAGTTTTAGTGGCCGGAACCGGAGGCTTGCGCCGCCTTAGGCGTGTTGGGTCCCTCACTCGTCGCGGCATTGGCAGACTGTGACGCCCAGACCTTCATCTTATCGAAACCGCCTTGTTCGGCGTCTTGATAGCTAATCGCCCCTGTCGGACAAGCATCCGAGCATGCCGGTTGCCCGCCGCAAAGGTCACATTTGATGACTTTGCCCGTCGAAGCATTGTAATTCACCGTACCGAATGGGCAGGCGATCGTGCAGACCTTGCAACCAACGCATAGGTTATCGTGAACAACTTTCACACCCATGCTGTCTGTTGTAATGGCGTTCACAGGGCAAGCCTGCTGACACCAAGCTTCCGAGCATTGTGTGCAGGTGTAAGGTACGAACCGAGCTTCCGTATGGAAGTCGAAAACCCGGATACGTGATTTGGCGACGTTGAACTCGCCTTCGTTTTCGAGCGAGCAAGCCATTTCGCACTGTTTGCAACCAGTACATTTGCCAGCATCGATAACTAGCGCCTTGAGCATTAATTTTCCTCCGGTGGGTCCTTCTGGCGGACTTTTCGCCACAGGTCGAGAGAACTTGGCGCGAGCGTGGAGGAGAGGTCAACTGTACTTTTTGGAAATAAGTACAAGAACAGTCCTAAAAATCAGGCATTCGGTGCGAATTTGCAATCATTCACGCGAACCGCCGCCATCCACTGCCTGACAGGCTGTGGCAGAAAAACAGGCGTGCAATTCGAGCGTCTCAACTGTGAGGCGCAAAACTATAGAGGGTTCAATCCAATTGGCGTGCAAGCGCTATAGCAAGCCCCAGACAGACTGTGACAACGATATGGATCGCGATGAACATGATCTGGCATCCCCGATGCGACAGTTGTTACCAGTTAACGTAGGTGTTCCGGGACCAGATCACTGGTCCTAAGAGGCGCAACAAGAAATCATGCACTCGTGAAGCCGGCTCGATGAGACAATTTGCTTGTCCCAAAGCCAGAAATCGTAACGCGATTGCCACCGGACCCGTGATTGGTTAGGCAACGCTACGATTGGATTTTTTTATCGCTCTCCAGGGGGACCTGACGTGAAGATCTGTATGATCGGTGCCGGATACGTTGGACTTGTATCCGCGACCTGCTTCTCCGAGTTCGGCTGGACCGTCACCTGCGTCGACAACGATCCAGATCGCCTGGCCCAGATGGCCGATGGCAAATCGCCGATCTACGAGCCCGGACTTGACGATCTGATGGCCCGTAACATGCAGTCGGGCCGATTGTCTTTTTCCGGTGACCTTGGCCCGTGTGTTGCTGAAGCCGACGTTGTTTTCCTCGCTGTCGGCACACCCATGCGCCGCGGTGACGGATATGCCGACCTTTCTTACGTTTTTGGTGCTGTCGAAGAATTGGCACCGCACCTGACCGGCTTTACAGTCATCACAACGAAGTCGACGGTGCCCGTCGGCACCTCGCGTCAAATTGAAAAACGCCTCGAGGAATTACGGCCCGACGCAGACTATGCCGTCTGCTCAAACCCGGAATTCTTGCGGGAAGGCTCTGCCATCCAGGACTTCACCCACCCCGACCGCGTCCTCGTCGGCATTGACGACCCCCGTGCCCAAGAGGTCATGGGTGAACTCTACAAGCCGCTTTCGCTTCGCAACGCACCCGTCATGTTCGTCAGCCGAGAATCTGCAGAACTCGCCAAATATGCCGCCAATGCATTCCTTGCAATGAAGATTTCCTTCATCAACGAGGTTGCTGATTTGTGCGAAGCAGTTGGCGCTGACGTGCAGGAAGTCGCGTCCTCAATCGGCAAGGACCGCCGCATCGGCGAAAAGTTCCTGCATCCGGGCCCCGGCTACGGCGGCTCATGTTTTCCCAAGGACGTGTCGGCCATTGTCCGCACCGCTCGCGAAGCGCGCGCGCCGTTGTCCCTGATCGAGCAGGTCCAAACCGTCAACGACGAGCGCAAGATCGCAATGGCGACACGCATCGAGCGACTTGCCGGCGGCTCCGTACGCGACAAGACGATCGCAATCCTCGGGGTCACCTTCAAGCCGAACACCGATGACATGCGCGACGCTCCAAGCCTCGTCATCGTGCCAATGCTCCAGGAGCGCGGCGCCAAGGTGCGAGCCTATGATCCGCAAGGACGAACGCATGCCGAACCGATGATGCCAGGTGTTGCGTGGTGCAACGATGCGCTCGACGCCGCCGAAGGTGCCGATATACTGGTCATTCTTACCGAATGGAACGAATTCCGCGCTCTCAACCTAAGTGAGGCAAAGGCCCGCATGCGCGGTGATCTGCTTGCCGATCTGCGCAACATCTTTAATGCCAAGACCGCAAAAGCCGCAGGGTTCCGTTATGACAGCATAGGCCGCCAGGAGCAGGCTCCTTCGTAGGCAGTGCAACGTATGACCAACATTGCAATCATCACAGGAGCAAGCAGGGGCATTGGGGCTGCGACGGCAAAACTTGCGGCAAGCGCAGGTTACGACGTTTGCGTAAACTACGCTTCCAACGCCAAGGCAGCAGGCCTCATCGTTGACGATTGCAAAGCATTCGATGTTCGCGCAATTGCTTCAAAGGCGGACATCGCCAATCCCGATGATGTGGCAAAGCTGTTCGCAGAATGCGACGCCCAACTTGGTAAGGTCACACTGCTTGTCAACAACGCCGGCATCGTCGGCAACGCATCCAAACTGATCGATCTACGCAACGAAGATCTTCACGCAACCTACGCGATAAACGTGTTCGGCTCGATTTACTGTTGCCGGGAAGCGATCAAGCGAATGGCGCGAAGCGAAGGTGGCAACGGCGGTTCGATCATCAACATCTCATCCATTGCAGCAAAACTCGGCAGCCCCAATGAATATATCCACTACGCCAGCTCGAAAGCAGCAATCGAAACACTGACGATCGGCCTGTCAAAGGAAGTTGGCCCCGAGGGGATTCGGGTCAACTGCATCAGAGCCGGCACGGTCAATACTGAGATTCATGCAACGTCGGGCAATCCTGATCGACCGAAGATGTACGCGGGCATCGCCCCTCTCGGTCGCGTCGGAGAGCCCGCAGATATTGCAGAAACGATCATGTGGCTCGCATCAGACAAGGCAGCTTTCACAACTGGCGCGATCATCAGAGTTTCAGGAGGCGTCTAGAGCGTGTTCATGTTTGACGGACTCGGTTGGGGGATTCCCATCGGTCGCGAACAGTGATTCAACATGGATGCTGGGCGAGGGGGCCAGCATCCATG
>JAJFHK010000227.1 GCA_021775655.1 Filomicrobium sp.
TTTTCTCGATTTGATTTATTTTCCAGGGCATAGCACTGACTTGCTGGGGCCCGCATTGTGGATCGCAGGTGCGGCACTTACCACAATTGGAATTTTGGCGAGCCCGCGAACCCCGTAAGTTTCGAACGATAGGGTGGTAGTTCAACTGCCAATTTCAACACGTTTTTGGACACGGTCATAGACTCATTAAATCTCGACCAGATGCGTAGGGCAGCAAGCTATGTTGTTTGATCATGCCCGGCGTTTGATGCACGGCGCTTGCGAACATGAATTCCCAGTCGAGACTTGCCGCCTTCGTTTTCATACCGTCCACGGGCATCGGCAGGCCAGTGTCGTCGATCGTGACAACGCCACCATCCGGGCGGATTAGCTCCACGGCCGTCGCCCTACGCCAGATGTCGTCGACGCTCACTCGTGACCCGAGGCGGACTTCCGCCGCGCGTGCGCACAGCAGCGCACGCCCCGCAGCGGGGACCGACGACCCGGAATAAGAGATCATTTCCAAGAGAGAATTTCCCCTCGCAAGCGCAAAGTGTTCCCTGCGAGACAGCTCCAAAGGGCAAAAATGCCCAGTCTTCCACTGGCCAACCCAACATGCCACCTACGGGAGCCGAACAATGAATGTATTCATGCGCTTTTTCGATTCGTTCGCCGCACCGCTCTTTGGACCGGACGCCGAAGGCCGACAGGTGTACTACCCGAGCGGCGCATGGGGCTCCGGCTATATTCCAGAAGACGCCCAAGCCGCCGATAAAATTCGCCGCCGGGTCCGGATGAGCTTCATGATCTTTTTCATTTTCATAGTTCCGGCATTCACTAGAATCATACCGTTGAATACACCAAGCGATATTCCGCTTCTGTTGGGTGCCAGCGTATCGATGGGCCTGATGTTCAGTTTCCTATTGCGCTGGTATGCACGAGGTTTGCCGCGCTCGAACACGCGCATGACACTTCGTGAAGCAAGCGCACGCCACGTCAAGTCGCTTGGCCGGAGAGGGTTGATCGCAATGATTATTCTGTCGCTCCCGCTCATCGGACTTGGTATCGCGGTGGTCGCCATCGACGATCCAGATATGAACTGGCTCGGCTGGGTCCTGATTGCAATGTTCAGCGCCTGCCTAGTAGCCTTCATTGTGAAATTGCGCTCTCATGCGCGGATGGCAGCCGACAACGAATTGTCATAATTGTGCTTATCGAGCTGCGAGGTGACACAGTTCGGGCAGCCAGGTCTGCCGATTGCTGCGCTCAGATGGCACAAATGTTGGATGTCGCTGCCTCGCCGATTGCATTTCTCGCTCCGAGTGTCGTGATGTCTGCATTTGCCCCCTCAACCGACATCGCGGCACCGTTCGCTATAGGTCGCCTTCCGCCACAAATGCCAAGTATTGCTAGAGTCCACTGACACCGCACCGTAACCTGGCCATGCACAATACCTTCAGCAGAACGCCCTACAGCTACCGAGACGATCCAGATGTTCCTGCCTTTCCGGACGACAAGGCGGTTATCATTTTCGATGGTGTCTGTGTCATGTGTTCGGCTTGGGCGCGTTTTGTCTTGCGGCATGATAAGGCCGGCCGGTATCGCCTGCTCCCCGCCCAAACCGACCTCGGCACCGCACTCTACCGCCACTATGGTCTCGACCCGGTGCATCACGAAACGAATGTCCTGATCGAAGATGGCCGCGCTCACGTCCGGTCAACGGGCTCCATCCGTATGTTCCAGGGACTAGGAATGCCCTGGTCGCTCGTTGGGGTGCTCCGTTTTATTCCCGAAACCTGGCGCGACAGCGCTTATGAATTCATCGCCCGCAATCGCTATGGCTGGTTCGGGCGCAGCGACACCTGCTTCATGCCGAGCGACGAAGACAAGGCACGTTTTCTACTGTGAATGAACTTGGCAAATCCGGTCAGCCTCCGCTGTTTCAGCGTGCGCTAGCCGAGAACTGGGATCTCCTGCCTGTCCCTGTACGTAATCTGCACAACTTCGAAGACCGCCGAATTGCCACCGGAACGGCCCGCGTCGAGCGCGGCGCAAGCACCGCCGCCCGATTCATTGCTTGGTTGTTCGGATTTCCAAAGGCTGCGAAATCACTACCCGTTGAGGTCATCTTTCAGCGCGACGGTACCGGCGAAATATGGACCCGCAGATTCGGTGATGCGTCTTTCACCACGCGCCTCGATGAACCATCAATAAGCAGTCCAATCACGCCCACCATTGTTGAGAGTTTTGGTGTTCTCGCTTTCGACCTCGCGCTTCGTCTCGAACAAGATCGACTCCATCTCGCACCCATTGCCTGGCGCCTCTGCGGAATTCCTTTGCCCGTGGCATTCGCTCCGCATGGCAATTCATACGAATCTCCAAAAGGCGAAAATTTCGCTTTCCACATTGAAATCTGCATTCCAGTCGTCGGCCTTATCGTTCGTTATGTTGGAACGCTAAACCACTTGCAGACAATTGAACCAGCCTAATCCAACTCCATTTCTGGAAACATTGGCGCTTCAAAATGCGACTTGCCCGGCCTAAGTAAAAAACCTTCTAAAAGTTACCGTCAAACCTAACTTGGAACCCAACTGTCATTGCGGCAACCAAGTTTCCCACGAAACGTGGATCGATCCGCGAGGAAAAAGGCGACACATCGCGCTCACATGCGGGCCGCCGACGCCGAATCATTTCATCTTGGCGCGGCCTTAAATAACAAATTAGGAATAAACTCCGTTAACCCGACGTTATTACTAACGCATATCACGCTCAATTTCTGATGAAACACATAAAAACCGATCAAAATAATTTAAGACTTTGCTAGGGATTGCGGCAATTGTTAAGGCACCGTAAATCGGAGGAGCTAATCATGGAACGTGCAATAAAGATTTTGGTTGCATTCCAGCGAGAAAACAACAGTAACGCGACAGAGGCGCGATGAACCAGGAATTTGCCTGCTTCGCCATGATCGCCGACCACTTCTACCTCGAAGGCAACGATCAAATTCGCGTTCGCTCGGGATGCGCAGAAGCCGGCCTTCCGCAACTAATG
>JAJFHK010000228.1 GCA_021775655.1 Filomicrobium sp.
CGCAGTTAGGCTGATCCAGTAGACGCACCTGTCAAGCAACGTAAAAATCCACTTCACAGAAGACACCTACCCGACGGTGAGGTTACAGAATCGCGCAACAAGGCCAGCCGCCACTTATTTGAGGCCCTCTATCCAGGCAACGAGTTCCTTTTGTTCTGCCGCAGCGCGGCTTTCCCAGGATTTCGCAGCCGGCTCGAAAAGCTTCTTCCAC
This sequence comes from Filomicrobium sp., assembly GCA_021775655.1. Classification (GTDB taxonomy): domain Bacteria; phylum Pseudomonadota; class Alphaproteobacteria; order Rhizobiales; family Hyphomicrobiaceae; genus Filomicrobium. The sequence goes on from JAJFHK010000228.1 coordinate 212, forward strand.
TCGCTCTTCTCTTCAGCCGACAGCACGTGAGTCTTCACACCCTTATCTGTGATAAATTCGAGCGAGGATTTATCACGCTTGGCGCTCTCGCCGACGGACCACTGGAAGACCTCTTCACCAGCCGTCAATAGCGCCTTCTTGTGATCATCCGACAACGAATCCCACTTCGCTTTCGAGATGTTGACAGCCATCACCCCAAAAGTCGCGCTGGTGACTGTTGCGTACTCGACAACCTCCCAGATTTTGCGGCTCTGCAGGGAAGTGACCCCCGTAATGGCGCCGTCAATCGTGCCGCGCTGGATCGCCAGATACATCTCGCCTGGTGACATCACGACTGGCGAAGCACCCAGTGCGCGCAGTCCCTCAGCGGCAAGTCTGCCATACCCGCGGATCTTCATACTGTCGAAGTCCGCACCCGTCTTCAACTGCTTGCCCTTGTTCCCAAAATCGAACAGAGATCCGAAAAACATGACATGTACGGTCTTCATTCCCTTCGTTGCCATCACGTCTGCAAAAGCTTTGAAGAGTGGGCCATCCGAAGCCCACGCCTTAGCGGCGTGATCAGTGTCGCGGAACAGGAACGGTATGTCGTTAATTTCCGAAACAGGGTCAGTTGACCAGACACCTGTCAGGTTGAATCCCATGTCGGCTCCGCCCGAGACAATGGCGGTGGGGATCTCCCTAGCCTTGTAGAGCTGGCCAGCAGGATAGACTTCGACCTCGACCGCACCCTTGGTCAGTTCGTCGACACGTTTTGCAAACATCACCTGCCCTTCGGCATTGTGGTGTGATGTCGGCAGTGTTCCAGCATAGCGCAGCGTCACATCTGCAGCGCTCGCCGCTCCGGCAAGTACGGTTGTGGCGATCAAGCCGCCGCAGAAATTCTTCAGCAATGTGCCAGCCAAGGGTAGTCTCCTTCACGCGATAGAACGGATGATCTAACGAAACCTTCGCAGCGACGATTGGATGTCCCGGCGATTTGGCTACCGTTTGTAATCAAATACGCCGTGCGTCAGCACGTCAAGACGAAACAATGAGCAATTGCGGTCGGTTTTGGTGAAAAGGCGGGCACAGCGAAACTCCGGCAACACACCCCGTCAGAGATCCAACCGGAAGCTGTTCAACCTCTTTTCATCGGGCTGAACACCCAGTCCATCAGCGGTCGGCACAATAGTCCTCCCCCCGTGGCTCACGAGAGGAGTGGCAGCGATATCGTTGACCAGATACTGGTGCGTCAGGCTAACGCCCCATCCGACATTGTCCGACAGGCTGGCAACATGAGCGGTAGCGGCACATCCAATCGAGGTCTCCGCGATCTTCGAGGCATAGGTCGTCTGCCACCCGCGTTGGCGCGCCACGGACTCAGCGATCAGCGTTTCTCGAAAACCGCCCAATTTGATGAGTTTCAGCCCCACGCCTTTAGCAGCATCAACTTCGTCATAGCGGGCGATATCGCTGACGGCATGCAAGCCCTCATCAAGGCACAGCGCAACCGGCGTACTTTTTGCCAGCCGCGCCATGTCTTCGACGCATCCATCACCGAGTGGCTGCTCCAGATAAGCTAGATCACAGCCATCGCAACCAGCGATGAATTGCCGGGCCGTTTCGACATCCCACGCCATGTTTGCGTCTGCGCATATGAGAGGGTCGGGCCCGAGAATATTCCGCAAGTTACGGACAAAGGCCGCCTCTAATGAAGCATCCGCCTGTCCCACCTTGACCTTGAAATGAGTGAACCCCGCTTCCGCCAGAGCACCGGCTTTCGCCAACTGCGCATCTCCGGCGCATGAATTGATCATCTGAATGCGGGGCAGTATTGTATGGCGTTTTGTACCCAGGAATTCGTTCAGTGGTTGCCTAGCCCGCTGCGCGAAGATGTCGAGTACTGCGATATCCACAGCCGACCTTGCTCCGGAATTACCCGGTATCGAACAGAGAACGGTAGCAACAGAGTCATAGTCGTCCGCGGGCACCGCTAGTAAAGACGGCCCGATGATGTCACGCACGGCCCGAACCATCCCTGGCAAAGTTTCGCCTGTCATGGTGGGGGCTGAAGCCGCCTCACCCCATCCGACAACACCGTCGGCATCGACGACCTTTACGACGAGATTGAGCGCCTGCTTGATCGTTTCACTTGCCAAATGCATTGGCTCAGTCAAATCGATTGCAACCGGTATTGCCTCTACAGTCTGAATAGGCGCCATTTTTCAACTCACTGTCGGCATTGTGGCAAATTGCATATCGACATCATCATGGCCGAGCGGTCAAATGTAGGGCCTCTTAGCCACGGCCAGCGCGGTTTCGACAGCGGCCATTTCTAAGCGCCTTACGTTTGCAGACCGTTCCGCGTCGCGAATGCGCCGTGCATGTCCTGATTTGCTTCTGCATTTGGATTTCGCGCGCTATCCTTCAATGAAGGATAAGCAGATTTCCAAGCACGCCATAAAGTCGTTGCAAGGCGTAGTCGCACTCGTGACAAATCGCTACGGCGGGCAACGCAATACAAAGTAACTCTGTAACTATTTCAATTGTGTCTGGCGGAGAGGGTGTGACAATCTTTGTCAACGCCGGAGCAAAACCCGCAGGTCTCGGGAGCAAGGCGACCCGGCGCGCGTGTCGCCACAGCGGAGCGCATTCAGCGCGTGAGTGAAAGTAATGGCGGAGAGGGTGGGATTCGAACCCACGAGACGGTTACCCGCCTACCGGTTTTCGAGACCAGCGCCTTCAGCCACTCGGCCACCTCTCCGGAATGCCACTTGCCGGGCCCCTTACTAAAGACCCGGCGCAGACTGTGGCGAAGGAAAGCGGTGTCCTATCGTGTGTCGCACTGAAAGGCAAGCGTGATGCTAGAGTGCTCAAGGCACCACGCCCATGGGCTTCCACCCACTATCCCGCAACCAGACGATTGCAGGCCTGCGCCAACGCTGATAGCCTACGATTCGATACCAACAACATGGAAGGAGGTGATCTGATGTCGAGTGAGATCCTTGTGCCGGCCGAGAACATCGGACTGAGCGGGGCGACGTT
>JAJFHK010000229.1 GCA_021775655.1 Filomicrobium sp.
GAATGCGGCGGCACTGAGTGCAATCGCATCGGGCAGCAGCCTCCAGGCAGCGGAGTGAACGTTGCAATGGCGAGTCTAGGACCCAATCAGTCCATATCGCCTGAAAGGCCGGTACTCGATCTTTCCGGCCCAAAGCTGCGCATTGCTTTCGAGACGCTGGTCAATGCTTCGGAGGCCGTCGGCGGAATTGAACAATTCTCTGAAGCGGTCAAACTGAAATCGAAGGTATTCAACGACCTGCTGGGCGACGGCAAAGCCTCCAAGGTCTCGCGTGCAGAATTTGAGCAACTCGTGCTCCTGATGGCAACCGTACGCCGACGCATCGGGCGGTTGGTCGACGATCAGGGCTGGCCCAAACTGCAGAAATCAATCGCAACTTTGATCAACGATGCTCCTGACACAACCGCAGCAGACAGCCACATTGCAGCATTCGTAAAGACATTTCCCGACAATAGGGGCACCCGCTTCGTCCGCGATCTCGCCGCCGAGATCCTGCACAACGTGTTCCCCGAACACTACCCCTTGATGCAGCGTTGGGTATGGGACACCAAAACCAATTCCGGCGTCATTCGAGAGATCTGGCACGGCGATGATGTCGACCACATGTTGATCGACATCCCTGACGGATACCCGACATTCCTCGTGCTGCGCGAAGAGCTATCCCAGTTCCTCTCGGAAAATGGAGTTTTCCGCGACATGCTGTGGCACGTCGACCTTCTGTGCGCGCAGATCTATGGCGACTACATCAATGCGCAAGGCGGCGCTTGGCTCAAAACGGAATTCGGTTCCGACAGCGATCCTCTCGAACACACACGCCGCATCATGGGTCTCGACCGCGTTGGCGGCAAACGAGCCAGCAACGGCAAGACGCTCGATGGCACCGCCGAGACGGTTCCACCAACCAAACTTCTTTCCTAAGGACGGCGCGACATGCCTATCCATGAAAAATCGCTGATCCGCCCAGAGAACATCACCTCGCATGATGAGCTTGTGATCGAAGGCGTCGATGTTTCCGGCCACTGGTCAACCTTCATCGAGACGCGCGTCATTTCCGACTACAACGAGGAAATGGAACAAGAGATCGCAGCACTGCCCGGTGGCGAGCATATTCACCGCTGCTGGCAATGTGGCTCGTGCACAAACTCTTGCACCGTTCACGCAATCGAACCGCGATTCAATCCGCGCTACTGGATTTATCTAATCCGCACGGGCATGGAATCCGAACTGCTGCGCGACAAGGACATCATCTGGCAATGCGTCTCCTGCAACAAATGCACTTACGCGTGCCCGCGTGATGTCGTACCCGAAGGCGTGATGAAGGCAACCGCGCACTGGCTGGAAATGAAGGGGCACGTGCCTGAATCGCCGTCGATGACGTTCGACAAGATTTTCACAGAACAGATCGTCGAACATGGCAGGATCGAAGACACCAAGGTCCTCATGCAGTTCATGAAACGAACCAACCAACCGCTAATGCAGGATTGGCTGAAGCAAATTGTAATGAACATCGGAATGCGACTGCCGGTGAAGTGGGGCCTGAGAAGCGCATGGAATTTCGTCTTCCACCCGCGCGTCAGCGGTTGGAAAAAAGCCGGCGCGGCACTTGAGGACTACATCAACGAAGTCGAACAGCATCACAAGTCGGCGCTTGGCGACAACAAGTCCAAGGTTGCCACCGATAATGCCGGGCAGCGCCAGCTGCGCGCAGCTGAATAAGGGGAACGCCAGCCATGGTCGACGTTACCGAACGAGCCAAGCAACTGCGCGACGTTGCATACTATCCAGGCTGTGCGCTGGAAGGATCCGGCAATGGATACGACGTGTCGACACGCGCCATAGCCTACGCGCTTGGCCTCAACCTACGCGACGTCAAGGACTGGAACTGCTGTGGTGCAATGGAGGTCAAGAATATCGACCCCAAAGTCCAAACCTATCTGTCGAGCCGCGTACTGTCGCAAGCGGTCAACAAGACCAAGAACAACATCGTGATGGCCCCTTGCAACGGCTGCTATCACAACCTCAAGAAAGCCGAATACGACCTCGCCCACGACGAAAATTCTCGCGAGATCATCGATAAGCTTTCGACCAAGGCCGGCCACCAGACCTACGAAGCCGGACAGGCTGAGACCATCCACGCCCTAGATTGGATCAAGGAAACAATCGGCGAGGAAGGATTGCGCGAACGTACCAAGGGTAAACTCGCCGGGCTCAAGATCGCCAACTACTACGGCTGCATGTACGTGCGCCCGCGCCATATTTTTCCGGAGAAAGATCAGGGCCCCGGCAGCGAGTCGACGTCGAAACCGCACTTCATGGACGATCTTCTCTCCGCCGCCGGTGCCGAGAATGTCGAGTTCCCACTAAAAACTGCATGTTGCGGTGGCGCCCACACGCTCTCGGACAGTGATATGTCGACAAAGCTCGTGCTCAACATCCTCCAGGCCGCCGAAGCAAGCGGCGCAGAGGTGATTGCCACCGAATGTCCGACCTGCCACTCGGGCCTTGAGATGCATCAGATCCGGGCCGAAAAGCGCTACGGCAAGAAGACAAATGTACGAATCCTCTACTTTACGCAGCTGCTCGGTTTGGCACTCGGAATTGGTCCGCGCAAACTCGGCATTCACACCAACATCTCGGACTCAATCGACTTCTTGCGGGAAAAAGGTCTGACATGAAATCGATCGCAGAAATCGAAGAGCGGATCGACGAAATCCACGAGAACCCGGCGGCGGATGCAGCCACGGAACTACTTCACCTGGGCGAAGAAGTGCTTGAGCACTGGATTTGCGCACGCGGCGAAACGCCGACGGAGGCAAAGAAAGAAGGCTTTCGGCTGCTCGCATTGCATCGTCAGGGCGCGAAGGGCGATCCATCGTTCAATGCCTGCCGCGAAACCTGCCGCGAACTCGTCTACCACTACAATCTCGTGACATCGCAATCAGATCATCCAGAAATCGAAAAGCGTGTTCAACTCGCTGCCCTCGTCGCCAAACACCTCGTGCTGTTCATCGGCGGCAAGTTGCAAATCGCTGGCCTTGGTGAATTCTGTTGTTCCGCGAAACCGTTGCGTGAAAATGAGATTGTAAACCCGTAAATTTCCAGGGCTGTGTTCCAATCACGGCTTAACGATCTGACATCGCCACGTTATACTGGTCGAAATAAGTGAAATACGGAGTTCGCACGATGCCCACCGTCAATGGCTGCAACATTCCCGACGAGCTGCTCTATGACGTTGAGAACCACATCTGGTTCACCGAACAAGGCGATGGCACCGTGAAGCTTGGCATGACCAGCGTTGCAACAGCGATGGCAGGCCAGCTTGTTGCATTCACACCAAAGAAGGTCGGTCGGTCAGTCAAGGCTGGCAAGAGCTGCGCAACCGTCGAGAGCGGCAAGTGGGTCGGCCCGGCCAAGTCTGCAGCCGCTGGTGATGTAATTGCAGTCAACGATGATCTCATCAGCAACCCCGATCTTGCAAACTCCGACCCCTACGACAAGGGATGGTTTATTATCCTGAAGCCGGACGATTGGGACGCTGTGAAAGCAAATTTGACGCCTGGATCTCAGGTCACTGCCGCATACGAAGCCAAGATGGCATCAGAAGGCTTTGCGGGCTGCCCATAGAGCCTGTCCATTTCCATGTACCGACAATGGAACATTCAGCCATTGCCGGCCCCGCGACCGCCACGACATCACGGACGCGATAAGCGCTGTTTTGGGCCGTGTCCGCACTACATTTCAGGCTTTCACTTGAACGAGCACACTTGGTGGCTGCCCTCATCGAAAATGGTTTGAGCAACCACGTTGATATGTTGCGCTCGGAGTCATCTGGTTTGACACTCGACGTGCCCCACCAGAGGGCACTCCTTAAGCTGCCCGCTCGATTAGAAACTTGTAGACCCCGCCATCTTCGGAGTGCTCGACCAGCTTATGGCCGGTTTGCCGAGTGAAAGCTTCAAAGTCCGCGACTGATCCAGGATCGGTCGCAAGAACCTCAAGCGTACCACCGACGTTCACTTCGGCAATCGCCTTCTTCGCCTTGAGAATCGGTAGAGGGCAGTTGAGCCCTTTTGCGTCGAGCGTCTTGTCCGCCATAGTTATTTCCTTCCCATGTTCGATTAAGCCCACGATAATGGCCCTTGATCTTGACCGACCTAGTGCCGCTGGATTCAGAATTGGATACACCGTGGATGTCCACTGCGCCAAGTTCGAGTGCAGCTCTTACATAATAATATTCGAATATACTGCTGGGGGCGCGGAAATGACAACAGGAACTGGCGATCGCTGTGCGTGTTCGGAACGGAAATTGTAGCCCTCAGGGCGGCATCCACAGCGCCAGCCCTGACAGCTATCTATTTCGACGGATAATCGCTCTGAGTTGCGGACTAGAAGTGAACCCGCTCGCCGCGTGCTGATCGGAAACTCGATTGGAGCTTCGGTTGGGCGGAGTTACGCCTCAGCCATGAGCGCCCGTTCGAAGCCCTTCATACCCAACATCCCGCCAACGACAATTGCTGCAAAAGTCAAAAACGATCCTATCGCCAGCGTCGAAATACCAGTGATGCCTTGTCCTATTGTGCAGCCAAGCGCCGTGACGCCGCCAATACCCATTAGCGAAGCACCCATCAAATTGCGGATGGTATCGTTGATATCGGAATAGGTCGTGAATTTGAAAGCGCCTGTTGAAACTGTTCCAACGAAGCCACCGGCCAATGCACCGAAGAATGACGACACCCCAAAATTCGGCAAGCCGAGCGCTGTATAACGCTGCAACCATTCGAGTGTATCGCCAGAGGGTCGCACATAGCTCAGAGAAATCGGTTGAATTGGCGTGTCGGCAAACTCATCGAAAGCCAAACCCGTCAATGCCCAACCAGCAACGACGCATAACCCAATTCCGACACCGGAAATAATGTGCATTGGGCTTGAACGAAAAGAGCTATTACCGAAACAATAGACCGCCATCGCGCCGGCCACTATGAGCCCGACGGTCAACCCGGCAACCGATGATTCGATTCCCGTCGCCTGGGCCACAATGTCGGCGAGGCCCTGCGAATTCCCGACGCTGGTCATCGATATGCTGGTTGCGTCCGTCATGGCGGCGCGAAGTGGTGCAAAAATTCCGCCGATCGTCATGTAGGCGAAGATCCCGATCACCAAAAGATTGAGCAGAGAACGTAAGTCGCCACCGCCGCTGCGGACCAAGTTTTTGCTCACGCAACCGCCGGAAAATACCATCCCAAAGCCAAACAAAAGTCCGCCAATAATATTGCCCAGCCAGTTCAGAGAACTGCCGATATACATCGACTGGGAGATTGGCACGGCATCTGTATAGACCAACCATTGCGTACCCACGATAGCCGTCGCACCCGCCAGAAGCCACGCGCGGAAGCGACGGAAATCACCGAATGTCATAAAGTCGGAGATTGAACCCATCGCGCAGAAGTTGGTGCGCAGGACGATGTAACCAAATACGAAGCCGATGATCAGCCCGCCCAACATGACGTATTGCGGACCGTTAGCGGCCAATACTTCGCGCAACTCCGACATAGCTCTCTCCCAGTTCCGCCCGTTGCACCAGATCCCGATTGGTACAGCCTTACATTCATCTCATTGAATATGATGGTGGGATGAGTTGCAAGCCCGATGTTTACAGATCAGTCAGCTGGAAAAGCACCTAACTTCCGAGCGCAACAAGGGTCGGCTTGGCTGCCAGCCTTTCAATTTGATGCGGCGCGTTATCGATGCAACTGTGATCCTCCCGGACTAGGCGACCCTGCTCATCTTGAATTGGGCGCAACGTGCTGGACAATTAATCAAGCACCACATCCTAGAACCTGTTCAACTCAAATGGACTCACAGACTTTCTTGCGGCGCGATAGTAAGCTGGCGACAGGGACATATAACCAACACGCCGTCGCAACAGCCGGCACTTGCAAGGGAGATGCGATATGGACGAAAAACTGGCCGCTGCCGCTCTCGATTATCACCGCTTTCCCCGGCCAGGAAAAATATCGATCACCCCGACCAAGGGACTTACCAACCAGCTCGACTTATCGCTGGCCTATTCTCCCGGTGTTGCAACAGCCTGCATGGCAATTCACGATAACCCCGCTGAAGCTGGCTCCCTCACCACGCGTCAAAACCTTGTCGGCGTAGTGACCAACGGTACAGCTGTGCTTGGACTTGGCAACATTGGTCCGCTCGCCAGCAAACCCGTGATGGAAGGCAAGGCGTGCTTGTTCAAGAAATTCGCCGGCATCGATGTCTTTGACATAGAGATTACCGAAAACGACGCTGACAAGCTTGTCGAGATCATCGCCTCTCTGGAGCCGACGTTCGGCGGTATCAACCTTGAGGACATCAAGGCCCCGGAATGTTTTATCGTGGAGCGCCAATTGCGCGACCGAATGGGCATCCCCGTCTTCCATGACGATCAGCATGGCACGGCAATCATCGTCGCCGCGGCGATCACCAATGCCTTGAAGCTGGTCGGCAAGGAAATCTCTGAAGTGAAGCTCGCGGGATCTGGCGCAGGTGCTGCAGCCCTCGCTTGCCTCGACCTCCTCGTCAACCTCGGCCTCAAGCGCGAGAACATCACAATCTCAGATCTTGCCGGCGTTGTTTACGAAGGTCGGACCGAGCTTATGGACGAATACAAAGGTCGTTTTGCCCAACCGACTGAAAAGCGCACGCTCGCTGAAATCCTCGACGGTGCCGACATCTTCCTTGGGTTGTCGGCTGGCGGCTTGCTGAAGCCCGAAATGCTGGCGACAATGAATGACAAGCCAATCATCATGGCGCTCGCAAATCCGGAGCCAGAAATACTCCCCGAACTTGCCAAGAAATCTCGCCCGGACGCACTTATCTGCACGGGCCGCTCTGATTATCCAAACCAGGTCAACAATGTCCTCTGCTTTCCTTTCATCTTTCGCGGCGCGCTCGACGTCGGCGCCACCGGCATCACCGAAGCCATGAAAGTTGCCGCCGTGAATGCCATTGCAGGACTCGCCCAAGCCGAAGCCTCCGATGTTGTTACAAAAGCCTATGGCGAGGAACAAAAGAGTTTTGGACCGGAGTACCTGATCCCGACGCCCTTCGACCCACGCCTTATCGAACGTATCGCTCCAGCTGTCGCAAAGGCAGCAATGGAGTCTGGCGTCGCCACGCGGCCGATAAAGGATATTGAATCCTACCGCGATAGCCTCAGCCGCTTTGTCTACAAGTCCGGCCCGGCGATGAAAGCCGTTTTCGACACGGCCAGACGGAATCCGAAACGAGTCATCTTCGCGGAAGGAGAGGACGAACGCGTTCTTCGCGCAACTCAGATGATTGTCGACGATGGCATCGCCTATCCCGTCCTCGTCGGTCGCGATTACGTGATTAAGGATCGCATAAAGAGCCTCGGCCTGCGCCTCCTACCCGAAGAGCATTTCAGTATCGTCCACGGCGCCTCTCACCATCAGCATCAGGATCTCGAACAGGAGTACTACGATTTGATGTCGCGACGCGGCGTCACCATGGCGATGGCGAGAGAAGAGATGCGCGCCCGACCCACCTTGATCGCCGCCATGCACGTCCGCCGCGGATATGCCGATGCCATGCTGTGCGGCCTACGCGGCACCTACAGCGAGCATCTCAGCTACGTCCGCAAGGCCATCGGGGAACGCCCGGGCGTCCACACACTTGCCGCCATGAACATGCTGATGCTGCCTGACCGCCAGCTTTTTATTTGCGACACATACGTAAATGCGCACCCGTCCATCGATCAAATCGTTGAGATGACGCTACTAGCTGCCGAAGAAGTGCGGCGCTTCGGAATGACGCCATCAATCGCACTTCTGTCGCACTCCAGTTTCGGCAGCTCCGACGCCTATGAAGCCATCACCATGCGCGAAGCGGTAGAGGCAATTGTCGCGCGTGCACCCGATCTCGATATCGATGGTGAAATGAAAGCAGACGCAGCTCTCAGCAAGGCGATCCTCGGTGAAGTCCTACCCGGTTCGCGCCTCAAGAATGAAGCGAATCTACTGATCATGCCGTCCGTGGACGCCGCCAATATCGCCTACAACCTTCTCAAGATGACCTCAAGTAACGGCGTCACGATTGGCCCCATGCTGCTCGGCACCGCCCGCCCAGCCCACATCATCGAACCGACCGCAACCGTGAGGCGCGTTGTCAACATGACAGCACTGGCAGCCGCGGAAGCCGCGAACTGGCAAGGTTAGATCGCGTCCAGATACCATCCTACTTCGATCCACAAGTGTTTGCCCCGATCAGGAAATAAGCGGGACAGAAGCGGATAAAGCCGGTCAGAATCATGACGGAGCCAACGGCGAATGCCCCGTACTTGAATAATGGATTGGCCCAGATTTCCAGGTGCGGCATCACGAACGGCAGCGCGATCAAAATCGCACCCACAATGAATCGAAGCACTCGATCGGCCGTGCCAATGTTGGCTGATTTAACCATTATCGCCTCCCATAAAAGCCTCCTGCATGTACAGTAGGCATGAACACATTCAATCGTTTGAATGCGATGGATCGATTGGTAGCCTGCTTCCAGCCCTCCGACAAGGACGAACCCACAATCCAGGTTTAATGGTCGCAGAAGGCTCCAAGCGAGGAACTTGTGCGATTGCAAAGCCAGCCTGTCATTGCCAAATCGCAACGACGCCATGTTGCGACAAGTACATCACAGCAATTGAGAACGACCGGCGTTGATTGGAGAGCCACTTGCCACACCGCATCACCACCCAAAATTCAAATGCCGGAGAACCTGCGCAGGCCACCGTGTTAGCCATGCTCGGTGATCCAAAAACCCATCGCGGAATTGATGTCGTTCGCATCGACACTCCGATCTCACACATCTTCATCGCCGGGCCGACAACCTACAAATTAAAACGCGCCGTCAAACGCAACTTCGTCGACTACTCGACTGCCGAACTGCGCAAGAAACATTGCCAGAGCGAAGTCAGAATAAATTCCAAATACGCACCTGGAATCTACAAAGGTGTCGTTCCAGTCGTCCGCGCAAATGACCGCCTCAATCTTGGCGGTGAAGGTGAGGCCATCGACTATGTCGTCGAGATGGCAACATTCGACCCAGCCCTAACCTTCGACCGGCTCGCCGAAAGTGGAGAACTCACTGACAGCCTCATCCACGAGTTCGCTGACACTATCGCTGAGATTCACCACGTCGTCCTGGATTCGAAACGCCCGCTACACCGATGCTGATAGCAATCGGCGGCTTGTCCGGTTCAGGAAAGTCAACGCTTGCCGAGACCATTGCCCCAGAGATCCCCGGCCTATGCGGAGCAATTACGATCCGCTCCGACGTCTGCCGCAAACGCCTATTCGGAGTTTCACCGGAAGAGCCGCTTTCCGAATCCGCGTACACTCCGAACATCAGCGAGCACGTTTACACGCTTCTGAAGCGCGACGCCGCTCGTGCGATCCGAGCAGGCAGCTCTGTCATTCTCGATGCAACGTTTATCGAAGGCGAGAAAACTACAAGCCTTGAAGACTTGGCAGAGCGCACCGGCGCATCTTTCACCGGACTTTGGCTGTCGCTCAACCTTGCAACTCTGCAAAAACGCATCAGCAGCCGGGACGCCGATGCTTCGGATGCAACCCCCGCCGTCGCAGCCAGCCAGTGGCAACGTGTGCGCTCGAACCCCGCCTGGGTAAAACTTGATGCCAGCCGCACTCCCGCAGAAGTCGCAGCCGAAGCTCTCATCGCGATCGGCCTTTAAACGTCTCTGTTGCACCCGCGAACGTGCAGCGCAATTCCGGTTACTCAGGGATACTGGAGCAATTCAGAATCCGTGTAGGCCCCTTGACCCGCATCAATGCAATCAATCTTTTTCGAATTATCATGTTTTTACTGAACAAGTCCTCGCAATCGGTGGGATTTAAGTCCGCATTCCGCCAGCACAAATGTGAAGAGCCACGTCGGGGCAAGCACTTACGCAATGTTACAAAGAATGATACACTTCCCCCACGACCGAGGCCGAGCAGTGCCCACAGCGGAAACGCACGATGGCGCCCTGCACAATTCGATTGCACAACAGCTGCAAGCCACGCCGGGTCGAAGTTGAATCTGCAGGCTGAAGAAAACGCGCTTTGATCACCTCAGCGCGAACTTGTAGGCATCCGTTATTCGAGGTGCATTATGCTCGTAAAGACCAGTGCAAATGTCGGACTAATGGACCGGTCTATCCGGACGATCGCCGGCATCGGACTAATCGGGTTTGCCCTGTCAGGAGACAGAACCGGGTTCGAGTGGCTTGGCTGGATCGGTATCGTACCGCTCATCACCGGCCTAGTCGGAATCTGCCCCGTATATTCTATTCTCGGAATAAACACGCGCGGCATTTGAACCCTTCGATCAGGTACAGCATAGCCGTGCGGGCGCCGATCGGACGTGCATCGGCGGCCTGAACGATCGACACAATGGGAGTTTGCAAGACCGGCCCCACAGAAGTAAGTCAGCCCAAGACACACCGAACGTTTCCGCACATACGAGTTTCGATACGGCGATGATGACTAATGCTGCCCAAGCTTATGAGAAATGGCTTCAGTGCATTTTGACGGTGAATGCCGAGACAGGAATGTTTTTGACAAAGCGCATGCAGCGAGACGCGCAACTGCCACTGAGCATTGTCGAATGCCACAGCCCGCAAGATGTCCTGCAGGCGCAGGTGGATTTCTTAAAAACCATGGTCGAGGATTATTCGCATCAGGCCAATAGATTAGGTCAAATCGTCTTCGAAAGTATTCATGCAATTGAGCAACCGCAAAAGCCGTCATGGCCCCAGCTAGAAGTCGACGAC